>JBELAE010000449.1:0-4195 GCA_049509155.1 Candidatus Sulfotelmatobacter sp. | reverse complement strand
TCAAATCGCGCACGAACTTGCCATGCTTGTCAGTCGCGATGAACAATACGTTGACCTCGTTCACACGCGCGTGGAGGGTGAGAATCGAGCTCTGCGGATCGTCCGCATCGTCGGTAGGATTGGGGGCGGGATTGGCAGCCACGTCGCTTCCCGCGTGGTACGCCCGGTTGGAGGCGCGGCTGGGCGCATCCGACGCGTAGACGGACTGGGCCCGCGAAGGGGCAACACTCAGAAAGGTTGCCAGCAGAAGCGTGAGAAGCCGAAAAGTCCAGTTCGTGTACTTCATGCCAAAAAAATCCAATTTTTGCACTCTGACGCGGCTCCGAGCGCACTTCCAAGCTATTAGATGCACGCTGGATGCCGAAGCAAGGCCCCACCGGGTTCCGCTGTCTGATTGACTTTAGGAGCGCTCCGCCAAAGTTCCAAGTTACAAAAGGAGCACACGTTTGGTCATAGTAGAAAACGTGCAAATACTATGACTTGCGGCGCCCATGGCTCGATTTCGTCATCTCGATTCGGGCGCCGTGCGTTAGCCAATCGGATGCAGGGGGCCAACATACTCTCACGAGCGGATGGTTTTTCCTTAGAATATTCTTATGGAGGAAATTAATAATGAAGAAACTCATCTCGGGCTTGATCGTTGTCCTCATTTTGGCTGTGGCCGTGTTCGCCGAGGACGAACGCGAAGAAGACCGGGTGAAAGACGCCGGAGTGGTCATTAAGGAAATTCTGAACATCCCCGACGACATTCCGCAGGATCTGCTCGATAAAGCGGAGTGTGTGATCGTTCTGCCTTCGGTGAAGAAGGGCGCATTCGGTGTCGGCGCCAGCTACGGCCGCGGCGTCATGATCTGCCGCGGCGGTGAACATTACACGGGCCCGTGGGGAGCTCCCGCTATGTACGCACTCGAAGGCGTCAGCATCGGATTTCAATTGGGCGGCCAGGCGACCGACTTTGTCCTGTTAGTGATGAATCCCAAAGGCGCAGAGTCGCTGCTGCACAGCAAAGTGAAGTTGGGGGCCGATGCCTCCGCCGCGGCCGGCCCCAAGGGACGCACGCTGGAGGGCGCTACCGATATCGTGATGAACGCTGAAATTCTCTCCTACTCGCGCAATAAAGGCCTGTTCGCCGGAATCTCTCTGGAAGGCTCGACTCTGCGTTCCGATGGCGGGGCCAACGAAAATCTCTACGGGAAAAAGCTGACCGCAAAAGAAATCATCCGCGAAGGCAAAGTTCCCATCCCGGCGAGTGCCCATGAACTGGTCACGCTGCTCAACGCCAAGTCGCCGGTAAACAAGTCGGACCCGAAGTCGCTGGAGTAGACTCGCAACGTCAATCCTCTGTGAAACCCTGTGACCTCTGTGGTTAAAGATCTTACTCAGCCAACACGCTGCCCATGGGCGAGCAATGAGCTGTCCATTCGTTATCACGACGAAGAGTGGGGCGTGCCGGTGCACGACGACCGCGCGCTCTTTGAATTCCTGATTCTCGAAGGCGCGCAGGCGGGACTGAGCTGGGACACGATTCTGAAGAAGCGCGAGAACTACCGCAAGGCTTTCGACGGATTCGATCCGGAACGCGTGGCAAGCTACGACCGGCGCAAGAGAGATCGACTGATGCGCGATCCGGGGATCGTACGCAACAAACTCAAGATTGCATCGGCCGTGGGCAATGCGAAGGCCTTTCTCAGTGTGCAGAAAGAGTTTGGCAGCTTCGACCGCTACATCTGGCAGTTCGTTGGCGGGAAGCCGCGTGTGAACTCTCCCGAGTCGATGAAGCAGGTTCCCGCGCGAACGCCGGAGTCCGATGCGATGAGCAAAGATCTCAAGAAGCGCGGGTTCAAGTTCGTGGGGTCGACTATCTGCTACGCCTTTATGCAGGCAGTGGGAATGGTGAACGATCACGTCGTAACTTGCTTCCGCTATCCAGCGACAATCATGGAGCAGCGGACACAGCTTGCCCTGAGCGGAGTCGAAGGGTCTGCCAGAGAGAGAAACATAGCGGCGCGACGCATCCAGGGCAAGTAAGAAAAAGAGGTCTCGACTGCTTTCCAGCGACCCCGGACGAATGCGTCCTGGGCTCGATGATTTAGCTCCATGATTCAGCGCGGGCTGTACAACGCATTCGCGGTTAAATAAACTACTACCAATCCCAGCAGCAGCACCGCGCTTTCCACGCGTGTCGACCACGCATGCAGGGCATCGAACTCGGCGCGCTCGGGATTGTCCAGCGCGACTGCGGAGAAGTCAGCGACTTGCGCGCGCAGCGTGTCCATGCGCGGGATGATCCAGAATTGCGAGAGCAACGTCAGCGCGAGCATCCCACAGATCAGGACGTGACGCATGGCAAATGCATGCGCGGTTCCGTCGGCGAGGCGGCTGTACAGCAGCGAACTGCCTAGAAAGATGATTCCGGAAAAGATGGCGATCCAGTGCAGCTTGCCGAGGGATCGTCCGACGATATTTCCGGCAAGATGCGTGTTGGGCAGAGCTCCCGGAGCGAAGACCGTGGGCGCAAGAACGAACGCGAAGAAGATCAGGCCGCCGATCCAGGCGACGAGCGAGAGCAACATAAGAAATCGCAGGAAGGACATAGCGCGAGAATTATAGTCTCGTGGCGAGGTCAGGAAGAGCGAACCACAGAGGACACAGAGATACACAGAGGAAAGTAGAACGGGCAACTGGCTTCCGGCAAATGTCTTAGACTGGCACCGCAACGTTCTCGATGATGTCTTTCAGCACCTGATCCGACTGCTCGGATTTTTTCAGTGTCGAGGCGTAGAGGCCGCTCACCACCACGCGGTGGGCGAAGACGGGAACGACGAGCGGCTTGATATCTTCCGGAGTGCAAAACGTGCGGCCTTCGAGGAAGGCCATGGCTTGCGCGGCGCGGTAGAGCGCTTGCGATCCGCGGGGCGAGACTCCGAGCGACAGAAACTCGGATTCGCGGGTGCGGCGGACGATTTCGAGGGCGTAGCTTACCAGAGATTCGTCCACGCGAATCTGTTTTACGGCTTGCTGCATTTCGAGGACATCCGCGCCGGTGAGTACGGGTTGGAGTTCATCCAGGTGCGCGGCTCCGGCTTCGGAGCGCAGAATCTGGCGCTCGGCTTGCGCGTCAGGATATCCCATGCGCACGCGCATCAGGAAGCGATCGAGCTGCGACTCGGGCAGCGGATAGGTTCCGTGATGCTCGACAGGATTCTGTGTCGCGATCACCAGAAAGGGTTGCGGCAACTCGTAAGAATGCGCATCGACGGTGACCTGGCCTTCGTTCATGGCCTCAAGTAGCGAGGACTGCGTTTTCGGCGTGGTGCGGTTGATTTCGTCGGCCAGCAGGACGTTGGTGAACACCGGGCCGCGCTTGAATTCAAATTCCTGCTCGGTTGCCGAATAGATCGAAATGCCCACCACGTCGGATGGCAGCATGTCGCTGGTGAACTGCACGCGCTGAAACTTGCAGTCGATGGCGCGGGCGAGCGCCTGGCCTAGCGTGGTTTTGCCCACGCCGGGTACGCCTTCAATGAGCAAGTGTCCGCGCGCAAAAATGCTGACCAGCGCGAGTCGGACCACGTCATCCTTGCCACGAATTACGCGGCGGAGGGCCTTTTCAAGTTCGGCGGCTTTGTGAGAAACGGCGATGGCGGTCTCGGGCGACATTGTTTTCGATTCTACTATCTGCTTCGGCGGGCAGCGGAGTTACCTACGTCATAGGACCAGCTGTCAGCTATCAGCCGTCAGCTCTCAGCTAAACCAAGATCCCTCGCGTTGCTCGGGATGACAAGCACGGGTAGAACGACAAGTACTGGGTAGAACGCGACCGTTTGCAACGCTTGCAGCAGGCCTGGCTGAGAGCTGATAGCTGACAGCTTACTGAGTAAATTCCGCTGGCCTTCCCGTCAACCGCTCGATGCGTTTCGCGATCGGAGGATGGGTCGAGAACAAGCCGCCGAAGTTGATTCCGAGCAACGGCTGAATAATGAACAGATGCGCGGTCGACGGGCTGGCCTGCATGGGGACGCGGCGCGAGTAGGCGTCGAGCTTTTGCAGGGCGCTGGCCAGGGCGTAGGGATTGCCGGTGAAATGCGCGCCGGTGGCGTCGGCCTGATATTCGCGCGAGCGCGAGACCGCGAGCTGAATCATGGTGGCGGCGATCGGGGCGACGAACAACATTAGGAGCCCGGCTAATCCGCCA
>JBELAE010000448.1:0-4218 GCA_049509155.1 Candidatus Sulfotelmatobacter sp. | reverse complement strand
TCCTCCGTCGATTCTGACATTCCCCACTTCTCGCAAAGAAAGCGAGAAATGGGCACCCATTTCGGTTAAGAGCTTAAGTATGCCGCAATTCTTCGCAGGAACTTCGGGATGGGCTTATCCGACATGGAAGCCGGATTTTTATCCGGCGAAGCTGGCGCAGAAGAAATTTCTCGGCCACTACGCTACGCAGCTTAATACCGTTGAAGTGAATTTTACGTTCCGGCAACTGGTCAAAGAAACGACGATTCAGAATTGGCTGCAGGACACGCCCGCGCACTTCCGTTTCGGCGTCAAGGCGCATCAGGTCATCACGCACATCAAGCGGCTGAAGGGGACGGAGGATTTCGTCCCGCGATTTCTGGCAACCATTGAGCCGCTGGCCGCCGCGGGCAAGCTGGGGCCAGTGCTGTTTCAGCTTCCGCCCAATCTGAAGGCGGATCCGGCGCTGCTCAAGGACTTTCTGGCGATCCTTCCGCATACGGTGCCGGCGGCGTTTGAGTTTCGGCATGCGTCCTGGTTCGTCGATTCGACGTGGAATCTGTTGCAGTCGAACAAGGTGGCGCTGTGCGTGGCCGAGACTGAGACGATGACCACACCCGAGGTAGCGACGGCCGGGTTCGTCTACTACCGCTTTCGCAAGCCGAGTTACAGCGGCGAGGAACGGCGGTCGATGATCGACCGCATCGGACAACACATGGCGGCAGGGCGCGATGTGTTTGCTTACTTCAAACATGAGGAAACGCCTGAAGGGGCGCTGTACGCAGTGGAGTTGCTGCGGGAAGTGAGCGGGACGTAAACGCGTGTCTGCGAAAATAATTTTCCGTCCGCATCTGATTCAACACTTTTTGTAGCGTCCGATAACGGGCATACTGAATCTCTTCCCTTATGGCCTCCGGAGCCAACTCGAGTGTGCTGTCGGGCTTTCTCGACTACCTGCGCATTGAAAAGGGGCTGGCGGCGAATTCGATCAGCGCTTATGCGACGGACATACTCCAGTTTTCTGAGTTCTTGGAAAAACAGAAGCGGCTTCTGCTCACGGCCCAGCGCGGCGATGTGCGCGAATTCTTACAACAGCTTTTTTCGCATCAGGTCGACGGGCGGAGCGTGGGGCGGAAGCTTTCGGCACTGCGTCACCTTTATCGCTATCTGCTGCTGGATAAGAGAATCGACCATGATCCCACCCTGGATATTGAGTCGCCGCGGCAATGGAAGGTTTTGCCAAAGTCGCTGGCGCGCGATGAAGTCGAGTCGACGCTGGCGTCTCCGGCGGCGTTGCTGGCGAGTGGGCAGCGCCGCTCGAAAGATGCGGCGGCTCTCGCGGCTCGCGACCGGGCCATGCTCGAACTTTTATACGCGGGGGCGTTGCGGGTTTCGGAGATGGTCAACGCTACGCTGAACGACTTGAAACTGGACGCAGGATACATGCTGGTGCGCGGCAAGGGCGACAAGGAACGGATTGTGCCGCTGGGCAGGCCTGCGCAAGATGCCTTGTCGGAGTATCTGGCGCAGGGGAGGCCGACACTGACGGACAGGCGACGCTCAAATGTGCCCGTGACAAAAAATCTCCACCCCTTCGACAAGCTCAGGGCAGGCTCTGTCGCAAAGACAGCGACAAGGATGGGGCACCCGGATGCGACAACAAATTCGCCGTTTCTGTTTATTGCTCGGGGCGGACGCAAGCTGACGCGGCAGCGGGTGTGGCAGATGGTCGGCGAGGCCTCGGTGGCTTGCGGGCGGCATGCGTCGCCGCACATGCTGCGGCATTCGTGTGCGACCCACATGGTGGAAAATGGCGCGGACCTGCGCACGGTGCAGACGATTCTGGGTCACTCCGATATTTCGACGACGCAGGTGTACACGCATTTGGCGCTGGATCGGCTGCGGACGGTGTATCAGAATCATCATCCGCGGGCGAAAGCGAGATAAGGCAATTGTTGATTGTTGATTTTTGATTGCTGATTGAAACCCGCCGGAGGACTGTCGCGCGTAGGTTTTTAATCAACAATCAAAAATCAGCAATCAGCAATGATCAACAATGACCAAAGCCAACACAGTCGTCAGCAATGCCGTGGCGGATTTTCTCCGCCACCTGCGCGAGCGGAACGCTTCGCCGCACACCATCAAGGCTTACAGCGGTGATTTGGCGAACTTCTCTGCCTACGCGGGCTCGCGGGGATGGAAATCGATTGACCACATTGCGATTCGGGGATTTCTCTCACTGCTCTACGAAAAAGGACTGGGCAAGACTTCGGTGGCGCGGTCGCTGGCGGCGGTGCGGTCACTGTATCGCTGGCTGGCGCGGGAGGGCGTGGTCGAACAAAATCCGGCGAAGCTGGTGGCCACGCCGAAGCTGGCAAAAAGACTTCCGCGCGTGCCGACCATCGAAGAGATGAATTCGGTGCTCGACGGCAAAATGCCGGAAGCCGCGGCCTTCCCCGAGCGCGACGGGCTCATGCTCGAACTGCTGTATGGGTGCGGCATCCGCAACTCGGAGCTCACGGGAATCAATCTCGATGACATTCGCGTGAGTGCGGAGGCGATCCTGATTCGCGGCAAAGGGAAGAAGGAACGCTATGTTCCATTCGGCGATGCGGTGAAGGGCGCGCTGGCCGCATATCTTCCGGCGCGGCAGTTGACTCTGGCGGAGTCGCGTAAGAATGCCGCGGCACTGCTTATCAACCAGCGCGGCGGGCGGCTGACCACGCGTAGTGTGGGCCGCATCATCAAGAAGATCGCAGTCGCCAAGGGTCTTTCGCCGGACGTGCATCCGCACACGTTGCGCCATGCGTTTGGCACGCACATGCTGGAGGAGGGCGCCGACCTGCGGGCAATTCAGGAACTGCTCGGGCACGAGCGGCTGGCCACAACACAGCGCTACACGCAGCTTTCGATGAAGCATGTGCTGCAAGTGTATGACCAGACGCATCCGCGGGCGAAGTAAGAACAACTCTCTTGTCATCCTGAGCGAAGCCAAGAGGCTGCCCTGAGTCTATCGAATCTATGCAATCCTCGGAAGGTTGCACAGGTCCCCAAAGAACGGTGCCTCAGGACGACAGAGGGTCAGATGACAGGGAAAGATTTGTTCGTATATTGGGGAGACACAACACACTAGCTCTGCCGCAGCTTCTCCCACATATCTACAACCCGCGCTTTCAGGTCGGCAGTCAATTTTTCGTAGGCGGCTTCTGACGCCTCGGATTCCGGGGGCGGATCGATGGGGTCGCCGAAGACCATCTTCAAGGGCTTGAATCCGCGAAAGGCATGGCTGCGCGGCCACACTTCGAAGAAGCCTTCGATGGCCACGGGCACGATCGGCACCTGCATGTGAATCGATAAAATTGCCGCGCCTTTCTTGAAAATCCTGGGCTTGCCGTCGATCGAGCGTTCGCCTTCGGGATAGAGAACGAGCGATAGACCGTGTCGCAGACCGTAGGCCCCGGCACGCATGGCGGGAACTAGATTTGCATCCGGATCGACCACCACCGTTTTGATGGAGCGCGCCAGCCGGCGCATAAATCCTTTACCAAAGATGTCGCTGGTGCCCACGGCAAAGGTATGAAGAAAGATCTCCGGCGGCAGCAGGCTTGCCAATATCAAAGGATCAAGATAGCTCTGGTGGTTCGACGAGATGATGAAGGGACCGCTCTTCGGAAGTTTCTCCAAGCCACTGAACTTCAGATCAAAGCGGTCGAGGGCGATCACCTGAATGAGTCGAGTGACAAAGTACCAGAAAGTATCGTTGACGCGGCTGGGATGAGCCAGCGCCAGCACGTCGGGGTCGTCGGGATCTTCGGCCAGGATGGCCTTCCACCCGGCGAATGTAACGCGCGTTCCCGGTGCGCCGGCGCCGCTGGCTGCGCTTGCTAGCACGGCGTCGAGCAGATCGCGGACCGTGTAGATCTCTGCCAGTTGTGATTCTTCCAGGTTGCCGCCGAGTTCCTCTTCAAGGCGGCTGAGCAGCTCGATGCGCTGCATGGAGTCGAGGCCGAGGTCGAGTTCCAGGTTGAGCGTGGGCCGCAGGGTAGGCGGGGCCGAACGAGCGGTTTCGCGGACGATCTTCAGGCCGCGTTGGACGGCGGGTTGGTCGAGCCATGCGACCTCGTCCGCGGTGAGAGGTCTCTCGGTCGTGAGTTCCGATTCGTCATCAACTCTCTTCGTCTGATTGGCGGCCTGATTTGCTCTTACCTTTTTTTCGACTTCAAAGCGTTTGATCTTGCG
>JBELAE010000447.1:0-4221 GCA_049509155.1 Candidatus Sulfotelmatobacter sp. | reverse complement strand
ACGAACAAAAATTATAGCATTCGCGCGCGCGTTCCGCCCAACGCGGGCACGACGAGAATCCGCGCCACTACCAAATCCACGGCGGGTCGGGATTGCGTTGTGCTTCCGGGTGGATGGAACGAGGAGCCCGACGCGAAGGCCTGCAGGTGTTGGCCCGGAATCAGAAAAAAATCCTACCCTCGCATTGTGCGAGGGTAGGACTTGTAGCTCGCCGTCGGTTCACGGCTCGCTATTGACAAACCATAGTGAGCAAGACCATACCGCAAACGACCACGTGGAAGGGGGAGGACTGATGCGAACGTCCAAACTTTACAGGAATCGCAAATGCTGTCAAGAAGAAAGCCTGTTCGGGTAGTGCATAAGGCACTACCACCGGTTCCGCGCGGCCGAACTCCGCAACGGGTTCAGCGCTTCCTTTCAGAATGAATGCCTTCCCCAAGCTCGACGCGCATGACCTCGGTAAGATCACATTCTTTCCAAACGTCTTCTTGCCAGATCACGAAAGTGAATCGAGCGGAGTGTCCAACTATCGGCTGGGAGCGCGGCTGTTTCAGATCTATACTGCGCTCACAAGTTGCCTTTATCCGGGTTTCAGATTCTGGAGGTTCGACGATGTTCAGGAACTTTCTCTTTACGTTGGCAGCCGTTCTTTGCGTTGCGCCGCTCGTGGCGCAGGATGCTCCGCCGGCGAACTCGAATTCTTCGGCAATGCTCCCCGCTCATCGGGGAGGCGATTCTTGCCTGCAGCAAGCCGGTCTTGAGAGTTCAGTAGTGCAGAAGATCCGGGCGATCGGTCGCGATACCCGTTCTCAGGTTGAAGGCGTCTGCTCGAACGCTTCACTGACGCCGCAGCAGCAGAATCAACAGGTGCGGGAGATCCGCGAAAAGGCCATGCAAGAAAGAGCAGCCTTGATGACCGCCGATCAGCAGAAAGCCGTTTCCGCGTGCCAGCAGGCAAGACACGGGTACCATCCGGCCAGGAGTGGCGCTCATGAAGGACATCTTGGTGGGTGCGGCGAGATGCCGCGCGGCGGATCGCGGCCCAGCCCTGCTGTCAATGGCGCACCGGGCAACGCAGCTCAGCCGCCAAGCCAGCCCTCGGCAAACCAATCCTCGCCGCAGAATTAAAGAACCGCCAGGTGAGTGCGCTGCGCGTGAGTGTGCTCTAACCTTGAACGGCAGCCGCGAGCCGCGCTCGTACAGAGTCTCGATTCAAGGAACGCGAGGCTTAGGAACGCTGGCGAACTTCCGCGGCCAGGCCCCGCGCGTCGCTCGCGACGGGTCGCCGCGGCGGCAGTTGGTCCGCTCCGATCGGCGGACGATGTTCTATCGTGCCGATGACCGGCGCTTCATCCATGCCGTCGGCGTACGCCATCGATGCGAAACGCTGCTCACCGCACATGCGATCGATCAAGCGTTGCTGCCGTCCGCTGAGCACAGCGTGCGGAAGAATGGGGAAATTGCGGAACATCCACAACAGATACACGCGTTGCAAGAAAGAAGGCATCACGTAACGCGGACCAATCGGCGTCTGCACTTGCACTACACCGGCCGCGAGCTTTTCGATCATCATAACTTGGGCCCACCTGGAACCTTAAATTGGCCAGAGCAATTCTAGGGCCGCCATTATTGCACCGCACTCGATGCAATGGGAAGCTTTTTTTCAAAGATTACAGGGAAATCACACAAGGCTTGATGGGGCGATCAGATCGGGACCTCCGACACCTTGTATTTTTGGGAAGGCTCGCTCCCGAAACGGTCCAACCCCCGGCTGCTTCACGGCGAATCAGACTGTGACTTCGGGCAGGATGTCCATGCGGCGAATCTGAGCCGCCACCCCGAATTCCGATCCTTCTTCTTCGACCCTGACAATGGTGGCCTGGCAGCACACCCAGCACTTTTCCCCGGAAGTGAGTTCGGGGGGAAGAATCAGAACTAGCTCGACCTCGGCGCCCTTCTCCATGCGGGACTTGCTGTAGAGGAAGACTCCGTTGGCACTGACGTCGCGGGTCTGTGCGGTCTGCGGGGTTTGGTCCGCGCCATCAACCGGGCGCACGCGCGTGGGAACGCGAGTGGCGATTCGTCTTCCGGAACGGCGCTCGGTGTCAGTCTTCATGCGGGCAAAAGTGCCCACCTACTGTACACCAATGCCGCAGATTCGGCGAGACGTCCCAGACAGCTTGCGAAATCTGGAACGGACTCGAACTAGATTGTAGGCCGCCGGGCGCGGGCTGCCGGGACCACCAATGCCTGCTCCATGGTCGGCACATTGGTTCCCCGGAGCCTGACCTCAACCTCATGCAGCTTGTCGGGCTGGTAAGTCTGATAGTAGGCCTGCACCAGCAAATCCAGGGTGAAGGGATTCTCCTGGTCCTCTTCCAGGTGCGCGATGGCGTCTTCGTACTTCTTCTGGGCGCCATCCTTCAGATCGGTGTTCTTGTCCGCCTTGGCCTGAGCCATGAGCAGAGCGCCCGCCGCGCCGTGGTAGGAACTTAAGATCACGCGGTTGCGGCTGCCGTTGGCCATAGCCTCAAGCTGCTGCAGTGATTGGTCGGCCAGCGGCTGGTTGCCCGCCTGGACGGCCCGCACGGCACGAGACCGCAGAATGCGCGATAACTCTTCATCGCGATCCGAGGCGGCAATCGTCGAGCGATGGCTGAGCGCTTCCTGGGCCAACTTGAGATGCTTGAGTCCAACACTGTCGTCCGCCTGATACTCTGCCATCTGGCGGAGTGCTTGCGCTTCCTGCAGATCCTGGTCCTTGGCGTGGGCGGTCTCGGCAATCTCCTGAAATTCCTTGTCGGCCTCGGCGAAGTTGCCTTCGCGCACATAGGTCATCGCCTTCTGCATGTTGTAGGTCAGCCGGTCGGCTTCGGTATGGGCGAAGCGGATCGCCTTGTCGTATTCCACGCGGGCTTGCTCCTGGTTGCCCATGAGCGCGTAGGTGTCGCCAAGGCCGACCTGCGAGGTCACGAAGTCAGGATCAATCTTGAGCGCGGCGCGATAGTGCACCAGCGACCCTTCGAAGTCGCCCGACATGCGCAGCAGTTCTCCGTAGGAGTCCTGCGGGTTGGGCTCTTTGGGGAGCAGCGCGACGTAGCGATCCATGGCAGCCAGCGACTTAGAGAATTCCCGGTTGCGCGCCTCGACGTAAGCCAGGTCGTTCAGCGCTGGGGGAAAGTTCTTGTCGATGGCCAGCAGCTTCTCCATGAGCCGCTGAGCCTGATCGTCGCCGTTCTCGAGCAGCATCCAGTTGCCGGCGAGATAGAGCAGGTCCTTGTCGCGGGGGTACATCTCGAGCATGTCATTCATGGCGATGATGCCGCCCAAGTAGTCGCCTTCCTGCACTTTTGAGATCCAGGTGACCATCAACTTCTCGCCCGGACTCACCTTGGGCAGGAGCGCCTCCGCTTTAGCGCGAGCCGCGCTGACTTCCTCGGGATTGCTGCTGTTGAAGGCGATCCAGGCCCAGGCGATGGCCAAGCTGGGGTCTTCTTTCACGGCCGCTCGCCAGTCATCGTTGCAGCGCTCCAGATAAAGATTCTCGTAGTCGGCCACGCCCTTTTCATAAAGCTCACGGGCCTTGGGGGATGAAGTCGTGACCGGCATGGACGGGGTTTCACCCTTCTTGACGTGGTGCGCGTACAGGGGCGCGGCGAGACATAGAGCGAGAGCCAACAGGACAGGGCTTTTCACAGAAATGGATCTCATAGAAAAAGAGCAGCGACGCATCAGGATCTCCGAAACAAAGCTTAGTGGGGAGGGGTGACTACGAATCAGAGATTAACATCGGCTTATTCAGGCGACGAGGTGACGAAAGACGTACGCCGCATGCGAGCAGGAGACCGGGGGCCAGTGACTTGTCATCCCGAGCAACGCGAGGGACCTGGGTTCTCGCTTACCCGGGCACTGCTGCGGCGTCGGCGAAACACCTAGGTCCCTCGCGTTGCTCGGGATGACAGGTCCATCACAGGCACAAAAGAAGCCCCTGCCGAGGAACGGCAGGGGCTGAGGAGACCGACGAAGGTTAATGGACGAAGGTTAGAAGATGATCTTTAGAGCCAGCTGCGTATTGAAAGCTTCACCAGGTCCGATGCCAGGGGCGCCGTTGAAGTCGCCGATGGTGTCGCTGGCCGTTCCGAAGCCGCTGGCGCCGGTGCATGTGCCGTTCGCGTTGGGCGCGCAACTTGTGCCAAGAGCGCCGGGTCCCGAGGCCAGGTT
>JBELAE010000446.1:0-4259 GCA_049509155.1 Candidatus Sulfotelmatobacter sp. | reverse complement strand
TCGAGAAGTTGCCGTGCAGAATGGAAACCGCTCCCAGGTGCACGTCCTTGCCCAGGACGACCGTGCCGGTGCGCTCGTTGACCACCACCTTCGCACGCCGCCGCACTTCGACTTCGAGGTTCTCGATGCGGGCCAGCAGCGCGGGAACCGCCGGCGTGCCCGAGTTCATAGCGACCGAGCGAGTAGCCGAGCTAGTCCCCGAGGTAGCGCCCAAGCTGGTGCCCGGCGGCGTGCCCGCGGCCGGCATCTGGATGTCCACCCGGCGGCTGTCGATGACCGTGGCCACGGGCGCTGCCCATTCCTGATTGATGACCGCCGCCACCGCTTCGGCAGTCGAGAAGCTGGCATCATTCAGCAGCAGCGACAAGTGCTCCAGGCGCGCCAGATCGAGCGCGCTCGCCCGTTCGACCAGCGCTCCCGCGGGGATGCGGCCCACGGTCGGATGGTTCAATATCTTAGAATTCGTCGCTGAGCCGGCCGCGTATCCGCCCAGCACCAGCGGTCCCTGGGCCGAGGCATAGACCTGGCCATCGGCGGCGTAGAGAGGCGTCAGCAGCAGCAATCCACCTTCAAGCGAGCGCGCGTCGCCGGCGGAAGACACGATGACATCGAGCGGCACGCCGGGCCGCGAAAACGGCGGCAGGCTGGCGGTCACAAACACAGCAGCCACATTCTTGACCTGCACCGTGGTCTGAATCACTGCCTGCGGAATCTCGACGCCCATGCGCTGCAGAATGCTGGCCAGAGTCTGAATGGTGAAGTAGGTCTGCTGCTTGTCCCCGGTGCCCCTCAGCCCGACCACCAGTCCGTAGCCTACCAGCGAGTTGCTCCGTATGCCTTCCACGCTGGCCACGTCGCGAATCAGCACTTTGTGGGCTTCGCCGTCGGCTGCCGCCGGCGAGATTGGCAGGAGGGCCAAAAGCAGAAGTGCCAGAATCGTCAGCACCGGCACCCGCGGCGCACTCCAGAGTCGGATCATTTTTTGCTCTCCTTGAAACGCTTCAAACTCTATCGAAGATCTTGAACCACGAAGGACACGAAGTCGCACGAAGGGAACCTTTGCCTGCGAAGTCCTTCGTGATACTTCGTGCCCTTCGTGGGGATGCCTTTGCCTTTCTAGAAACCCACCTAGAAACCGACTATGCGCAGAATCCATTTCACCAGCGGGTTGGGCGGCCGTACGCCTTCGCTGATCACGCCCTTGCCTTTCACTTCCACTTCCAGGTTGCCGACGCTGTTGGAAGTCACGGTGTTGGTGGCATCGAGATCGCCGGGCCGTACCAGGCCACGTAAAATGACGGTTTCATGTTCGTTGTTCATGGTGATCTGGCGCTCGGCTTCAACCACCAGGGTTCCGGTCGGCAACACCGCCGCCACCCTCCCGGTCAGAATCGTGCTCAACGAAGTCACCGACGTGGCCGCGCTTTTTCCGGTCAGCGCCTGGGCCGAGGTGGGCGAGAACAGATTGGCGACTCCGGCGGTCTTCAGCTGTCCAGGCAGCGCGGTGATGCCGGAACTGGCCGTGAAGGTGCGATTGGTGCCCACATTGCCCGCGTTCGAGGCCGACAGATTCTGCGCCACGCTGATGGTGACCAGATCGCCCACGCGCGAAGCTTTGTAATCGGCCACCATGTTGGCCAGCCGTCCGGTATCGATCCACAGGCTGCCGGGTGTGGTGGGCCCAGGGTCGGACGTCTTGGCCGACACGCGTTGCAGGTAATCCGCCAGAGCGTCGCGCTTGGCGGCGGTTTTCTTGGTCTTGCCCTGCGCGCCGGCGGGCAATAGGCAGGCGGACAAGAGCAGGGCCGCGATCACGGCCATCCCCGCCAGAACTCGAATCTTCGCCATTCGTGGCTTCGCCATCGCGCAACCTTTCTCTAACGCTTCTCATGTCCCGCTATCATGCCCCGCTCTCATGTCCCAAACGGTTCTCATGGCCATGCCCAGACCTCAAGTAGCAGCCTGCAGCAGGCCCGCGCTGATTACGATGGCGGGCACCAGTGCCCCGCCCCGCACGATTCGGGCCCGCACCTTGTCGCCCGCCGCGCCCGCATCGAGCGCAACTGCCGGGACCACCAGGCGAATTCCGTCCTGTTCCCAGACCAGGGTGACGGCCTCGCCCGGACGCACCCGCGGCGTGACCGGGCCCGCGCCGGTTAGCTTGTCGGAGGACGTCTGCCCGAAGAACGAGGACGTGGCGGCCAGCCGCGAAATCGTGCCGGGGTTCGCGGCGCCGGCGGGCCCGGTCGGAGATCGGGAGTCGCGGCGCCGCAGGCGCACCAGAAAAGGCACACAGTCTCCTGGCTGAACACAGCGCGCGTAGACTTCCCAACCGCGCCGCGTTGCGTCCCAGACTGGCGAGCTGAATTCGAGTGAGCTGGCTTGCGGGATGCGATCGGCGGCGCCGCACTCGGTTTCGCTGGAAAGGTGGTTGGGTAAAGCCGCGCCCGCACCGGGTTTCGCAGCTCCCGGCGGTCCGGCTTCAGTAGCCGGTGGAGGCGCGGCGAAAGATCCGGGAATCTGGCGAACAATGTCGGCGCAGGAGGCGCGCGCCCCGGCCCGCCGCACCGTGATTCGTTCCGGCACCGTGATTCGTTCGGATACCCGGGTCGCGGATGCGGCAGAAGAGGCCCTAGCATTCTCCAGGAGTTCGTGCTCCGTCAACTCGTGCTCCGTCAACTCGCGGAGAAGAGTCCGAACCGCCTCGCCTTCGAGCACGCGCACACTGCCCGCCAGGGGAGTTTTGCCGAGGGACACACGAGCGGCGGCGCGCCGCAGCTCCGGACAGGAATCGGCGTCGCCCTCCAGCAGATCGGCCAACGAGAACTCTCCGCCCGCCAGCTCGACACTGGCCCGCAGCGTGGCCTGGCAAGTTGCCTGCCCCGCCGCCTGCGCCATCGCCTGACTCAGTGAGAACATGGACGCGAGCCACAAACCGGTGCAACAGGCGGCGATGGAGAACGAGGTCATGAAAAGTAAATATCCCTTGGCAGACTACGGTCCAGATTGGTTATGATTATCTATAGTTAATATAATGATATTAACTATCACTAACGTCCAAGCTGGTTGATGTCCTGCAGCATCTGGTCGGCGGCGTTGACCACGCGGGAGCTGGCTTCATAAGACCGCTGGGCGACGATCATGTTCACGAATTCATCGACCACGCTCACGTTCGACTGTTCGAGCATGCCCTGGACGATCGAGCCCAGACCCTCGCTGCCTCCCGGAGTGCCGATGATGGGATCACCGGAGGCGGTGGTGGCAAGAAACAGATTGCTGCCGGTGCTGTTGAGGCCTCCGGGATTGTTGAACAGCGCCAGCTGCAGCGAACCCACCTGCTGGGCCGCCGTCTGCCCGGCCAGAGTTACGCTGACCGTGCCGTCCTGGGCCACCGTGACCGAGAGCGCACCCTGAGGAATGGTGATGGTAGGCTGCACCGGGTCGCCATCCTGGGTAACCAGGTTGCCGGAGGCGTCGAGATGGAAGCTGCCCGACCGGGTGTAGGCGGTCTGGCCGTCGGGCAAGAGCACCTGAAAAAATCCTTGGCCCTGAATGGTCATGTCCAGAGGGTTGCCGGTCTGGGTAAAGTCGCCCTGGGTCTGGATGACTTCCGACGCCGCCGAGCGCGTGCCGAGGCCAACCTGCAATCCGGCCACGACGGTCGTCTGCTGCGAGGCTGCGGCTCCGGGCATGATCAGGTTCTGGTAAATAAGATCCTCGAACTGCAGCCGCCGGCTGCGAAAGCCGGAGGTGCTCGAGTTGGCCAGGTTGTTGGCGATATTGTCGAGGTTGAGTTCCTGCGCCACCATGCCGCTGGCGGCTGTGTAGAGTGCGCGAATCATAGTTCCCTCGTTTCGTTCTTAATCCTTCAGACTCTTAATGCTTCAAACTCTTAATGCTTCAAACTCTTGATACTTCAGACTCCTGCTCTAGCTTTTTCTTTCGCCTTAGACCTTCGGCAAATCCTGCGCCGCGGTCTGATCTAACTGGCTGTCGAATAATGTGAGCGCCCGCTGCATCATTTCGGCGTTGCGCTGGATGCTGATCAGCTGCACCACGCCCTCGACCGGGCTGACATTGGAATCCTCGATCATGCCCTGGCGAACGGTGGAGGAAGCGGCGGGCAGCTCGGCCCCGGCCGGCGCGGCATACAGCGCGTTGCCCAGGGCGCGCAGACTGCTATCGGGAGAGAATTCCGCCACACGCAGTTTGTCGACCACCGCGCCGTCGACCGAAACGGTTCCATCCGCACTGACCGC
>JBELAE010000445.1:0-4276 GCA_049509155.1 Candidatus Sulfotelmatobacter sp. | reverse complement strand
TTGACAGTAAAGAGAATACGAATACAAGCCAGCCGGCGGAACTGGACATTGTGTTCGTCAACAGTGGACCGCAAGGCCCCGCCGGACCGCAGGGCTTGCAGGGTGCCCCCGGACCACAGGGTCCGACGGGCTTGACGGGAGCGACGGGGGCAGCAGGAGCGACGGGAGCGACCGGTCTGACCGGAGCGCAAGGGCCACAAGGTGCGACTGGACCTCAGGGTACCACCGGAGCACAGGGACCGCAGGGCGTCTCGGGGCCGGCAGGACCGCAAGGAGCCGCCGGACCTCAGGGACTGGTCGGTTTGACTGGAGCCACTGGATCACAGGGGATCCAAGGACCGGCGGGCACAAACGGCGTAGGATTCAACTTCCGCAACACTTTCAGCACGACGGCCACGTATGCAGTAAATGATGTTGTGACTTACAACGGATCAACTTATGTGGCGATCACGGCGAATGGTCCGAATACTCAGACTCCGGATCAGAATCCTACGGCCTGGAGCTTAATGGCGCAACAAGGTGCTACGGGAGCGCAAGGACTAACAGGACCGCAAGGACCTATCGGCTTGACGGGAGCGACCGGATCCACCGGAGCGACTGGGGCGACAGGACCGCAAGGACCGCAGGGTTCCACCGGAAGTCAGGGCCCGATTGGCTTGACGGGTGCCACTGGAGCGCAAGGGTCACAGGGTGCTACTGGAGCGCAGGGACCAGCTGGTTTGACCGGAGCCACTGGACCACAAGGTGCCGCGGGCACAAATGGCGTGGGATTCAACTTCCGCAACATCTTCAATTCGACGTTCACCTATGCGGTGAATGACGTTGTGCAGTACAACGGCTCGTCTTATGTGGCGACGGCAGCGAACGGTCCCAGTACAGAGACTCCTGACCAAAACACAAGCGCGTGGAGCGTGATGGCCCAACAGGGCCTGCCTGGTTTGCCAGGAGCGACTGGACCGCAGGGATTGCCTGGCTTTAACGGAGCGCAAGGTCCACAGGGACTGCCCGGTTATCCGGGTCCAACCGGAGCCACCGGCCCGCAGGGAATGGCCGGACCTCCGGGCCCGCAAGGTCCGCAGGGACAGCTGGGTTATCCGGGCGCAACCGGGCCCGCCGGACCTCAAGGAATGGCTGGACCTCCGGGTGCGCAAGGGGCTGCTGGTCCGCAGGGACCTGCCGGGCCCCCGGGATCGGTCACACTGGCGGCAATGAATGCCTCACTGTTGCGGTGGTATAGCCGAACTTATCCGGTGGGAACGAATCCGTTCGCGCTGGCCTTCGATGGGACCTATATTTGGGCGGTGAACTATGGCAATGGCACCGTCTCCAAGGTGTCAGCCAGCAGCGGAGCGATTGTGGGTACGTATGCGGTTGGGTTCGAACCCTTCGGAGCGGCTTTCGATGGCACCAATATTTGGGTGACGAACCTCGGCAACAATAACGTCAGCGAGTTGGTGGCTAGCACTGGCGCGCTTGTGGGCACTTATTCTGTCGGCAGCGATCCGTTCGGGATCGCCTTCGATGGAACCAACATCTGGGTGGCAAACACCGGCAGCAACACCGTAACCAAGCTCTTAGCCAGCACGGGCGCGCTTGTGGGAACATACGCCGTTGCCGCGGGGCCGTCGCAATTCACTTTCGATGGAACCAATATTTGGGTGTCCAACGAATTCAACGCCACGGTCACTAAGATGGTGGCCAGCACCGGCGCGATTGTGGGAGTCTACTCGGTGGGCACGGATCCAACCGGACTGGCCTTCGACGGAATCAACATCTGGGTCGCAAATCAGGGCAGCAGCACCGTGACCAAGCTGTTAGCTAGCACCGGCGCGGTTGTAGGCACCTACCCCGCGGGAGTGTTTGCCGCCCAGGTGGCCTTCGACGGAACCAACATTTGGGTCGCTGATCCGGGCGGAAACACCGTGACCAAACTGTTAGCCAGCAGCGGCGCGACGATCGGAACTTACTCAGTGGGAAATAATCCGAGTGCGTTGGCCTTCGATGGAGCCAACATTTGGGTGGCGAACGAAGCGAGCAGCACGGTGACCGCGATCCCAGTCAATTAATGCTTGTTGCCGATTTCACGGAATCGAAAAGAACACCGCTGCAGATCAGGCGGGTCGGGAATGTTTTCCGGCCCGCCGATGGTTTTTGGATGCTGAAGTAATTTGCGGCAGGCGCGTGTGACCTCGGCCGCCGCAGGCAGCGACGCAACCTCAGAAGGTTACTGTCCTCCGAAGTATTGCACGTGGACGTAGGTGCCCAGTCTTACGTTGTAGGCGAGGTACCAGCCCTCATGGTCGGGGTCTTCGTAGATGACGACCTGGTCGCTATCCCAGAGCCAGTCGTTGCAGAAAGCCAGGTCGAATGAGGCGACGCCGAAGTAGAAGCCGCCAAACCAGAAACGGTTGGGACCGCCTCCGCCGATGCGCCACACGTGGCCGCGGCCGAAGCCGCCAGTGAAATGGCCATGCTCCCAGGGATGATCGAGGTGGAAGCGGGCGTCGTTGGGTCCGGCGTCATGACCGACCCAGGTGCCGTCGTGGTGTACGTGCGGTGCTGCGGGATGGCCGTCATCGTCGTGAAATCCGGGTGCCGGGTGGGCGATTGTGCCATGAGTGGCCGGTGGACCATGCTTGGGAACGAATCCGCCACCGACGGCGTGGCCGCCGCCATGTTGCGCCAGAACGGGAAGAGAGAAGACCATGACTGCCAGTGCCAGAACGGTAGTGGTCAGAACCGGGAAGAGCGATTTCATAGAGACCTCCGCCGATAAGGTTACCACCAGCATTCTGCGAGTAACACGGCGTTGACAATTCTTCGCAGATTACGCTATCGTAAAGACTTTGGTGGTCGTGTGGTTGCCCGCCTGATGGCCTGGCGTCCTCGTCAGGGAATCACCGAGCGGTCTTCTTTCGCAGCCTTTATTCAATCTGGGAGAACTCTGATGTCAACCTATTTCCCTTCACCGGGGGAAATCGTGCGCAAGTGGTACGTCGTGGATGCGGACGGGCAAACGCTCGGGCGCCTGGCCTCGCAAGTGGCGCGCATCCTCATGGGCAAAGAAAACCCGCAATATACGCCGTTTCTCGACACCGGCGATCACGTGATTGTGATCAACGCCGAGAAGATTCGGACGACCGGCTTCAAGGCCGAGTCGAAGGTGTATCAGCATTACACCGGCTATCCGGGCGGGTTGCGGACAGAAGAATACAAGAAGCGAATGGTGCGCAAGCCGGAAGCGATCATCGAAGCGGCCGTGCGGCGCATGTTGCCGAAGAACAAGCTGGCGGCGCACATGCTTTCGAAACTGAATGTGTACAAGGGCGACAAGCATCCGCACCAGGCGCAGAAGCCGCAGGATTTGAAGCTGGAAGTGCGCGAGCACAAGACGAGCAAGGCTGCGGTTTCGTAGAGCGGGTTCCGTTGTCCGAGATCCTTCGGCGACAAAGAACATCGCCTCGATGACAAAGTTCTAAGTTTGAGATTTCTTGAGTGAGATTGGAAAGCGCGGCTTCTGGTTTTCGATAGAAGCTAGCAGCTAGGAGCTAGAGGCTACATGGCTGAATTGGTTCAATACTACGGAACGGGACGCCGCAAGACGGCGATTGCCCGGGTTTATTTGCGTCCGGGCAGCGGCGATTTCAAGGTGAACGGGCGCGCCTTTGAAGAATATTTTGTGACTCCGGCGCAGCGTTCGGCGGCGAAGTCGCCGCTGGCTTCTTCGGAGATGGCGGCCACGTTTAACGTGATTGCCAGCGTGCTGGGCGGCGGCGTACGCGGTCAGGCCGACGCGGTGAAGCTGGGCATCGCCCGCGCCCTGATGCAGTTCAACGCCGAACTGCGCAAGAAGCTGAAGGCCGAGGGCATGGTAAGCCGTGACTCGCGCGGCAAAGAACGCAAGAAGTACGGGCAGAAGGGCGCTCGCAAGCGGTTCCAGTTCTCGAAACGGTAGTTGCGGGTTGCGAGTAACGGGTCGCGAGTTGTGAGCAAGACCGAGATTCCTCCGCCCCTCGCGTTCGCTCGGGGGTCGGAATGACAAGTGTTTTTCTGGTTTATTTTTTGGTTTTGGTTTCGGTTTAGATTTTGCTGAGAGCTGACGGCTGAAAGCTGACAGCTGTTTTAGGTGTTCAATTCTTCCCGTGCCTCGCGTGCGGGGCGGGAATGGCAATCCGGAGCGGCATTACGGCGCGAAGGATGCAGACTAAAGAGGAGGTTCATTGGCTACGATTACCATGAAGGAGTTGCTCGAAGCGGGCGTCCACTTCGGGCATCA
>JBELAE010000444.1:0-4284 GCA_049509155.1 Candidatus Sulfotelmatobacter sp. | reverse complement strand
TCGTCATCAAGACCCTCGATCACTGGCCCGATATAGGCAGCGATCTTGACCTTTTCATTGCTGCCAGTGAAGAAGATACAGTACGCGTGATGCGCAATGAACTACAGGCCCAGGTGCAACCGCAGAGCTGGGGCGATCGACTGGCGCACAAATGGAACTTCCGGGTTCCGGGACTGCCGCGATCAGTCGAGATCCATGTAGGCTGCCTCGGACAAACCGGTGAGCAGGACGCCCTGCCTGCCCACTTGGAAGAAACCAGCGTGATGCACAGTGTTGGTCCGTTCGTCTTTCGCGTTCCGGCTGCGGAGGAACAAGTCACTCTCGCGACTCTGCAAAGGATGTATCGCCATTTCTACATCCGCTTCACCGACCTGCTAAACCTTACGGGTCTGGTGCGGGCAGGGCGCCTCGACTTTGTGCGACTGCGCGCTTCCGCCCAGCGCTGGTCAATCTGGCCGGGAGTGGCGACTCTGCTGAAGATCACTTCGGACTATAACGAGCGCGCAGGCGTTGGCCCGCTTCCACTTCCTGAGTTCGTAGTGGGCTCCGCCAGCTTCGGGGCCGACGTCACGTACGTGGGCGAGCAGTTTTTACGCCTGCCTATGCTGCCCCAGGGTTCGCAACTGTTTCTGCAGCAACTCATCGAAACGGGAGCGGCGCGACGCTTTCGCGCTGCGGCTCGCCTGTCTCTACTGCCGGTGCTGGCTGCCGCCGCCTTTGTGAATCTGCGGATAACCGGCGACGACAAGGGAATTTGGTAAGCGATAACTCCGCAGCTACTTCCAACCTTCCGCATCGCCTCCCTAAGCTTCAATCGAATCAAGCCACCTTCCGCATCCAGAAGCTAGAGGGCCAGGTATGGTCGCCATCGCGCGTGGGCAGGAAGCGCCGCTTTTTTGGCGGCATATTGCGATAGCTGTGCTGCCACTGCGGGAAAGCGTTTTCGAGTTCGGTGGTGGCACGGCTTTGCATGCAGCTGCTGCCCCACAGCACTTCGAATCGTGGATTAAACATCAGCAGGGCCTGCAGCAGGTATTGCTCGGACCAGAACGCGAGATTGTGCAAGACCGCCTCGCGCGGATAGTCGGCAGGAATAAAAATGTCATGGGCGTGAATCAGCACGCCGCTGGCGACGCGGGGGACGATTTCGAGATATTCGCGCACGACATCGCTGCCGATTCCCACTACGTGGCTGGAATCCAGAAACAGAAAATCTCCGCTTTGCAGGCTGAGGAATACATCAAGGTCCACATTTTGAATGTTCTGCGTGATCAGGTGAACGCGATCACTCAGCGCTTTCTGCGGAAAACGATCCGGGTAGGGATCAATGGTGACCAACTCGCCGCGCACTCCATCGAGCTTTAGGTTCAGATCGAGGGCAGCCGCCATCACACGGCTGCTATAGCCGCCGCCCACTTCCACGATTCGCCGCGGCTTGTAATGGCGAACCAGGCAATAGGCGATTTCGGCATCGACGGTTTCGAAGAAGCCGTTGCTGTAGTTGTAGCCCACGCTGAAAAACGGCGACGAGTCCGATTGCCATTCGCACTGATATTGCGGAACCACCGTTTGCAGGAAATCCAACTGCCGATCGAACGCGAGGTCCAGACCAACGGGCTCTTCCTCGGTTCGCCATTGCCGGGACTCGAGTTCGCGGAAGTCGGGAACAGGCCAGTAGTAGTGGTTCGGACTCACCGTGATCCCGATGCGCTGGAACATGCGGAAGGCATTCCGCATGAGGGCGAGTGCCGTTTCATTTTCGTGGAGCTTGCGAGCGAGGCCGAGTAATGGTTTTTGAACGGGGGTCATCTCGGGTTGGCCATCTTTTTGGAGGGCGACTCCGTGAAAGGACGGGATTTGCGTTGTGCATCGGACCGGCGACTGCTCGTTTGACATAGGCCTCCAGGAAGCGCTCAAGGCGAGCGTGCCAAACTCTGATGCAAAACTCCGCAGGTGCGCCATAAGAATTTCATGAAAAAACGCGGACGAATGCTAATTGTGATAGATGAAAGTCCTTACATCCGAACGGAAAACACCTCAGATACGCCTTAGATCCTCATAAACAACCATCCCGTACTCACGTTCATCCAAGGTCGGATTCTTTACAGGAGTGGCTCGCCGATGAAATCTCGATATTGTTTAGGATTAGCCCTGCTGTGTGGCCTGAATTTGGTCGGATGCACTGGTTTACGATCCGGCTCCGGTGCTTCCAGCGGAAGCCTGCAGAGCGTCAACCACATTATTGTCTTCGCCCAGGAGAATCGTTCGTTTGATCATTACTTCGGCGCGCTGCGCGGGTACTGGGCGCAGAATGGCTTTCCCGATCAGTCTTTCGACGGCTTGCCGCAGTTCAATCCGGCTACCGGGATCGCCCCACTGCAAGGGCCCGTTCCCGCGATCCCGGGCTGCGATCCTACCCAGCCCTATCCGCAGTCAGACGTTTGTGTCCCGGACACGACCAATCAAATCAGTTCCTATCATTTCGCGTCCGAGTGTCAGGAAGAGCAGAGCCCTTTCTGGAATGAGAGTCACGTGGATTGGGACTACGACGACCCGGGAGGCAATAATCCGGCAGCTCTGAATGGATTCGTAATCTCGGCGGCGAATGACGCCCGTCAGCAGTCGCCGACTTTAATGGATACGAACGGCATTCGGGCCATGGGTTACTTTGACGGGAGCGATCTGAATTACTACTACTTCATGGCCTCCAATTTCGCGACTTCGGACCGGTGGTTTTCTCCCGTGATGGACCGCACCCAAATCAACCGCATGTACCTTTTAGCCGCCACTTCTGCTGGACACGCGTACCCCTTGGTCGCGCCGGAAACTCCGCTCGCTGTAACCACCATTTTCGAGGAACTGCAGAACGCCGGCATCACATGGAAGATCTATGTGGATCCTGCGGGCACGAGTTGTCCGACAGATCCCACGCCGGCGTGCTTGTACAACTATTCGTACATCAATCAGTTCGCCTACGGATCAACCATCTTAAACAGCTCGACCTTGTCGCAAAATCTGGTGCCCATATCGCAATTTACGACCGATGTGCAGAATGGAACTTTGCCCCAGGTCGCGCTGATTGAGCCCGCTTCGGCCGACGGACTGGATGAGCATCCCTCCGATTACGACACTTCTTCGCCGACTAACGTGCAGCCGGGCGCTCAGTACGCGGCGAGCTTAATCAATGCCCTGATGACCAGCCCGAGTTGGAGCGATTCCGCCTTGATCTTCACCTATGACGAAGCCGGAGGTTTTTACGACCACGTCTCGCCGCAGCCGATGCCCAGCCCGGACGGCATTGCGCCGATGGATCTGGTGGCAGGCGACATCTGTGACTCGACCGGAACGACCGGAGGCGCGACCTGTAATTTCACCTATACCGGATATCGTTTGCCCATGATCGTGATCTCGCCCTTCGCCAAGAAAAACTACGTTTCACACGCCGTGTACGATTACACGGCCATTCTCACTCTGATTGAGAAACGCTTCGGTGTGGCTGCCTTGACCAAGCGCGACGCTGCCCAGGCCGACATGAGCGCGGATTTCTTTGATTTCGTGAACGTACCTTGGGCTACGCCTCCCACGCCGCCCGCTCAGGTCATGACGGGCCAGTGCACTCTGACGCCGCCGACTCCGTGATTGCAGACGGGGAAGCCGAGTCGCAGAAGGCCTTCGAAGTGGGATAATGGCTCTCGTGAGCATTCAACGAGCGGTCGGGCTGTTGTTTGTTTTCTTTTTCGTTCCATCCTGCTTTGCCACAACCCGGCATTACTACATCGCGGCCGAAGATGTTACCTGGGACTACGCTCCCAGCGGACACAATCTGTTGAACGGCAGCCCCATTCCGCAGCCATGGTCGTTGCAGTTGCGCTGGCCGAAGAGCCGTTTCATCGAATACACAGACGACACTTTCACCGTCACGAAGCGGCAACCGGAGTGGCTGGGGATTCTGGGCCCGGTGATTCGTGCCGAAGTTGGGGACGAGGTTGTTGTGGATTTTCTGAATCGTGGACGCAGCCGCCACAGCATTCATCCCCATGGTTTGCACTACGACAAAAATAACGAGGGCTCTCTCTATTTGCCCGTCGCCAAAGGAGGCCAGGTCGCTCCTGGCGGCCGATATACGTATCACTGGTTTGCCAACGCGGCCAGCGGCCCGGGCCCAGGGCAGCCGAGTTCCGTGGTGTGGTGGTACCACTCCCACGTCGACGCAGGTGTTGAGATCAACGCGGGTCTGCTGGGACCGATCGTCGTTACGGCGAAAGGCAAAGCCAAATCTGACGG
>JBELAE010000443.1:0-4292 GCA_049509155.1 Candidatus Sulfotelmatobacter sp. | reverse complement strand
CACGGCGATTCGCAGATGTTGACAGGGCCACACCATATCAACTGCCGGTTTGCGGTGATTCAGGCACAATCCGTAAACAGCTGCTGCAAATTACCCATACTCAAGCATCGCGCGGGAGAAGTTGACAGCGACCGGCTGTCACTGATCCACGCTCCGAAGCCGTGTCGTCACGGAGAATAGGATTGACAGCCAAAGGAAACATCGGCAGCGTCACTGTCAGCTTCGGTCACGCTGATCTGATCTCAAACGGCTCTCAATCCGGGTCGGAACGCGATTTACTCATTGCCGGCAGATAGACGCTTGATTTTGGATTCGAGATCCGGAATGTAGCTTGATTGTGCACCGGGCTCCAGACGCTTAGCGATCTGGAGGGCTGCCTGCCACGCTGTCACGGCCATCTGTTTGTCACCTGCTGCTTTGGCGGCGTCACCCAGCGCTGTCTGGGTAATGAGGTTGTCGGGTGAGGTGGCGACAGCTTGCCGTGCCACGGCGAGCGCTGGCCCCGATTGCCCCATCGCGAGTAGCGCTTCGCTCTGCTGCGCACTTGCGAGAGCGGAGATCTCAGGGATGGCGAGAGTTCCCTGGTAGACGAATACGGAGTAGTCAATCGCCAGATTGGGATGCAGCGACTGAAACGATCTGTAGGGATTGAGTTGGCCGCTGGGCCATTCGCACCCACTGAGGTCTCCGGCGCTGATCAGAACGGATCCGGTAACAGAGGGAGGAACGAGTCCCACGCCGCCCCACTGCGTGTCGAAGGTGGGGAGAGCGTGACAGCGAATACCGTATACGCCCGGATCAATCACGGGCCGTGCGAAGTACGCGAACCAGCACTCCTGATCGGGATGACGATCCTGCCACTGCTTGACTTGGAAAAGCTGTTGCGCCCAATCGACGCTTGCGTCACTCAGCAGATTGTGTAAATTCCCGGGTCCTCCCGAAGCTTCGTTGGCATAAGCAAGCTCATTCGGAAATACGAGAAGGCTGGAAACGACGTGGGCCACAATAAGGACAGAACAGAGGATCATCCAGCGGCTATTCATACCCGCGAGCGTGGCCGCTGCGGCAGCGGCGAAGATGATAACAAAGGCATACATGGGCAGCAGGTGCCGTGCACCGATATTCATTCCGGACATCATCGCCACAGCAAGATAAATGACGGGCGGAGCAAGAGAATAAAACAACTCGCGGTGTAGCGTTAGCTTGCCTCTGATGGTGGCGAACGCGGCGAGAGCAATCAGCAGCAGCAGCCCTAGTGTCGTCTTAATCAGAATCACCAAGGGGAAGTAATACCACAGGCCGTGCGGATAAACCTTACCCAGGAGGAAGGTGGGATAGGCGATCGACATTAGTTTCACGTCGACGAGTCCCACCAGGTACGATTCGGGCAAAAGGTGGAGATGACCTACCGCAACAACTACTGCAGATTCGAAATGCGGCAGAGGCTCCGCGTATGCTGCGACCGAAGTGCTGAACGCCATACCAACGGGACGCGCAGTGTATCGAAACCCGTAAAAAGCCCAAAGCACCAGGACGCTCAGGACGATGATCGCGCAAAAGCCGCCGGTGAGTCGAAGGGCTACCCGTTTGCGCTCGGTACCTGGAGCCTTCAGCACCTCCCATGCGATGAGAGAGATGAACATGGGGCCGATCAGAATACCCGAATGTTTGGTTGCGAGCAGCAGGCCCGTTGCCAGGCTGACGAGGAGCAGGCGGATGAGCGTTGGTCGGGTAGCGAAGCGGTAAAACATCCAAATTGCTGCGACGAAGAAGCAGGACACTCCGATATCGGTTGTTACAAGGGCAGAGTGTGCAAGAACGTTGGGATCAAAGACCACGAGAGCAAGAGCAATAAGACCGGCCGTGTCGCCAAACCATTCCCGAGCCGCCAGGAACACGAAGAGGCACAATCCGAGAGCAAGCAGCTCCGCGCTCGCCCGCATTTCGAAGACCAGATGCTGTCGGTCTCCGTCGTTGCGAGCCAGCCAGTCGCGGCCATTCAGATACGCTTCAGCTTTGAAAAACTGACCGGGCATGGGTGGCGGTACCCACAAATGGTCCGCAAGGAGGGGGACGGTCGCCAGAAGCTTGGCCAAGGGTGGGTGTTCAGGGTTTAGACCATAATCTCCCGCCTTCCACATCATGTAGCCCGCGAACATGTGATCGCCTTCATCAAAGGTAAGCGATTCTCGATGCACCATCGTCAACGCCAGAGTCGCCTGAATTACGAGGAGAGCTACCACCGTGAGCCAGTAGTATTTTGGGCGATGATTGGTCATAGGCCGATTATAGAGATTGCGCATATTTGAGATTAGTTCTCCGAAACGACGGCGACATACGCCACAAGTTTGGGCACGGTAACCTGCACCTGCCCTCCCGAGTAGGTAAATGCCAGCGGCGTATCCGCGCCGTAATCGGGCGAGACAAGTGTCACACTCCTGGGAGCCCTGGCAACGGGAAAGCTGACACGCACTTCATCCTGCTGCTGAAATCCCTGTGAATAGTTGTGATTGATCAGGTGCGCCACCGTGCGCCCATCGCTCAACTGCGTCAGGTTCGTGCCGATATTCGCGACGGATGCCGTGACCTTCCCCGGCAGGTCTCGAGTGTTGTGGTAGAGAGCGGCGTGAGCCGGCATCTTGTAGAACGCCGTCGTCTGTTTGAAGAGCGGCATCAGCCCCACTTGCGTTGCCGTCGGGTCGCCCATCGTATCGGCCAGATGCATATTCAGATACACAGTCGCCGCCAGGGCCTCCGGCACATACATTCGCCAGTAGTCCGATTTCTCCGAAGCAGGCAGCGCTAGATAGTCGGTCATCACATCTGTCGGCCAATCGATGAACGCAGCCACCGGGACCACGCGTCCGTCGATCCTCGCGGATCGTTGCTTCATCGCCATAAATGCCGTCAGCAACGACTGCGTCCCGTCCAGATGACCGTCCGCCGTATGCGGACAATAATTCACTGAAGACCCGCCCGGCCCATCGGGATTGCCGTCCCAAAGACCAATCGTCTGGAAGTCGACGAATGGAAATACGCCGTTGGCGGCAATGTAGATCTCCTTCTTGTACTTTTGCCGCGCATAGTTACGTAGCGTCAGCACAATATCCTGCCAATAGACAAGGCTGGTATAGGTTCCGGTAAATGTCCCGTTCTGTGGCTCCGGATGGCCTCCAATTATCGTTCCCCACTCTGCGGCCAGCGGATTCGATGCAGTGAGAGGCGATGCCTGCCACCCATTGCGCGCCAGGTAGCCGCGATAGTTGAACGTTCGGCCGCGCGTGGCGGCAGGCTTCGAACAATTGAGATTGTCGGCCGCGGTTATGCCATATTTCGACTGCCAGTCAGCCGGGCTGTAGTGGGGATACTTCCCGCACAAAAATCCGCCGAAATCGGCAATATTTGCGTCGTCAAATCCCTCGTCTCCATTGTCTTCATTCCCGGAAGTCGCGCCCTGATAGCTAAAATCGACCTCATCGAAGAACAGCCCGTCCACGCCGCCGTCGATCTGCATCTCCCCGATGCCGATCAGGTATTGCCGGTAAGCCGGGGATGCCACGCTAGCGCGATAGAATTTCATCGCGGAATGAAACACTGGCTGGCCCGTCGCATCGCATGAGACGACTGCATTGAATGTCGACGCTGCCGGAAACTCGTCCCTGAAGAGAGCAGTGGCTGTTGTTCCTCCTATGAACGTGATGCCGGCCGCTCGCGCCTGCATGGGATAGCCGAAGTTGTAATCGGATGGCTGAACTCCGCCTCGATCCCACCGCGCCCACGCGCGCGGGACGATATTGGGCGACATGGCAAGAACCTGTGGATCGGAGGGGAGATTCTGGTCTTGCTGGCTGAAGCCAAAGACCGTAAGCCCGGAAGTATCGCGCTTCCCATAGACTCCCGGATCGATCGCGATCTGCTTGTAAATCCCTCCGCCTCCAACAGGATTGCTCGCCGCCGGCGTAGCGCACGCAGACTGGGTCGCAGGAGGCTGAGAAGGCGGCAAATTGGTCGACGTCTGACTCGAAGGTCCGCCACCTTTGGCAATCAGATCATCTGGTTTTTCGGTCGCTATCCCTGGCATCACGATGCCAGAGGATTCGTTGAGTTGGCCGACTTTCTCGTAGTCGGTCATCTGTTTCAGAGGGGCCTCGGCCTTCTGTTTCGCGTCGCTGCTGAACAAGCGATCTTGGGCACCAGCCGAAGGGATGGTAACGGCCGCCATTGATGCCAATAGCAGGCTCAACACGTACCACTTTGTCAATTTCATAGCCCCTCTCCTCACAGTTGAAAGT
>JBELAE010000442.1:0-4300 GCA_049509155.1 Candidatus Sulfotelmatobacter sp. | reverse complement strand
TCCAGGAGACCGAAGCCGCCGCCAACAAGATGCAAGCCGCCGTCGCTGATCGGGTCAAGGAAGGCATCGACAGCGAACTCGACGGCACCAAGGCCCACCTGTCCGCTGCGCGCGTCCGCCTACGCATCGCCGAGGCAAAAGGCGCCGCCGATGTTCTTCGCGAACACCTTTCCAAACTCACAGGCTTGCCCGCCGCCAGCATTCAGACCGACCCAGACTCGATCCCCGCGCCGCCCGCCGCAACTCCTGCCGAATCTCCGAACGAACCCGCGGTAAAAGAGGCCGCCGCTTCCAATCCCTCAGTGCAAGCCGCGGTCGAGCACGCTCGCGCGCAATATTTGCGCGCCCAGGGAGAACATAAATCGCTGTGGCCGAGCATCGACTTCGCTGCGCAATATGCTTTGCTGTCGAGGTTCAACAACTACCAGAACTATTACATCCCTTCCAAGCCCTGCACACCAACCACCGTCGAAGTTCTGTGCGTCACCAGCAGCTTCCAGCAGAACAACGCGACCATAGGAATCAGTATCCGGTTCCCTCTCTTCAACGCCTCGCAACTCTCCCGTGCCCGAGCCGCCGATGCCGACGCGGTGAAGGCAACCAAACAGGCTGAAGCCGCCCGCAACCAGGTGTCGGAAGAAACCTTGCGACTGCAGCGCTCCGCCGCTCAGATGCAAGCCGCGCGCGAAGTCGCCCAACTGGAATACGAAATCGCCGAGAAGACTCTGACTGCCGTCCAGACCCGCATCGACGCCGGCACGGCCACGCTGCACGACCTCGACGACGCCCGCTCGCAAGCCAGCGAACGATTCATCACGCTCCAGGACGTGACCTTCGAGCTCGAGCGCAGCCAACTCGGCGTCCTGCGCTCCACCGGCGATTTGGAAAAATGGGCCCTCGGCAAGCCGTAGCAGGCTGCAGAGAAACCCAGGAAAGTGCGTGGCAACGGGGAAGAGCGGGTGGAAGAGCGGCGCTTCAGCGCCGCGATAAACCCTTTCTCTCGGTTGGGGCTTTAGCCCCTGAGGTTTCAGCCGCGAGCTGTCTGCAAACCCTCTACCCCCTGGATCACTACAACTTCCCGCGCAGCGTCTTCACCATCCGCCGAATCGCCTTCTCGTTACGCCGGTACCAGCGCCATTGCCCCTTCTTCGTCGCCTCCACCAGCCCGGCCTTGGTCAGAATCGCCATGTGATGAGAAATGGTGGGCTGCGAAAGCCGGACGCGTTCTTCAATGTCCCCGGCGCAGAGAGATGGCCCGGTCGCCCCCGCTTTTTGTCCCGTCGCTTTCGTCTGTGCCGCACCTTCTTTCAGAGCCTGAAGAATGCGACGCCGCGTCGGGTCGGCAATAGCGTGGAGCGCGCGATCGAGAGATGCCTCGCCAACAGGTGCGGATGAACCAGACATGGATGGATTAGAAATAACGCGAAAATCGACGAGTGTCAATGTAATCGACGAGCATCAAAAGATAGCTTTGTCAAAAGCTAGATTTGTCATTCCGACCCCCGAGCGAAGGTGAGGGGCGGAGAGCCTGCCCTGATCGAAGTCGAAGGGAATCCGCTTTTCGCCCGGAGACTCGTCACTTCTTCACAATCGGGCTATACCCATCGGCGATTAGCCGCGCCCGCATCGCCTCCGCGTCTTTAATGTCGGAGAACGGCCCTAATTGCACGCGCAGCAGCTTGTCGGTCGGCACCGGCGCCGCCACAAACGCGGGATACTGCTTGTTCTTCAGCGCGTCCACCAGCGAATCGGCGTCTTCCTGTTTGCTGACGGCAGCCACCTGCACAAAATATGCCGCCGTCGGCAGAGTAGCCGCGTCAGGAGCGCCATTCGCAGAAGTTTGCGCCGAAGTTGCAGCCGCCGAATTCGCTGGCGCTGCCGTGTCGGTCTTAGCGTCAACTTTAGCGTCGACCGCCGGCGTCAACTCAGCATTCGCATCTTTCTGTTCCACCGACTTGTAGAACGTCATCGCAGGTGCGGCGGTGGTCCCGCTCCCGCCGCCGCTGCCGAGGGAAGTCCCGCTGCTCGCCTTGTTCGCGCCCGGCGCCGTCTGCGGCGCAACTGCGGCGCTGCCCGCGGCCATCGCCGGCTCCGACTTCCGTCCCAGCGAGTAACCCAGCGCGAAGAACAGCGCGCAGATTCCCACCAGGCTAAAGAACAGGACCAGCAGCTTCCCCGTTCCCAGTGTAATTTCCGTATCTTGTGACGAAGCCATATTCAGTTTCCGGCAAGTCGGCGCACGCCTTGCTCGGCTCCTTTGCGATCCTTATGCGGCCTTCGGCGGCTCCGCATCCCCTTTTCCCAACATCTTCTGCAGGCCAGAGAAAAAGTCCACCGGCACCGGGAAGATCACGGTCGTATTCTTCTCCACTCCAATTTCCGTCAGGGTCTGCAAATAGCGCAACTGCACGCTGACCGGCTCGCTCGCCAGCAGATGGGCCGCGTCCACCAGCCGCTGCGCGGCCGAGAACTCGCCCTCGGCGTGAATAATCTTCGACCGCTTCTCGCGCTCGGCCTCGGCCTGCTTGGCCATGGCGCGCAGCATCGACTCCGGCATGTCGACCTGTTTGACCTCGACGTTGGTGACCTTCACGCCCCACGGAGAAGTATGGGTGTCGAGAATGCTCTGCAACCGCAGATTGATTTTCTCGCGATGCGCAAGCAGTTCGTCCAGTTCCTGCTCACCTAGCACCGACCGCAGCGTGGTCTGCGCAAACTGCGAAGTCTGGTACACATAGTTCGAAACTTCGACCACCGCCTTGTTCGGATCAATCACCCGCAGGAAAATGACGGCGTTCACTTTCAGCGTGACGTTATCACGGGTAATAATGTCCTGCGGCGGAACTTCGAGCGCCTCCTGCCGCAACGAAACTCGCACGATCCGGTCCAGCGGGACGAACACAAAAGCAACTCCCGGCCCCTTGGCGTTGGGCAGCAACCGCCCCAGCCGAAAAATAACTCCGCGCTCGTACTCGGCCAGAATCTTGATCGAACTCAGAAGGTAAATAACAATAATTAAAACGACAACAGCGCCAAACCCGCTAAAAAGTTCCACACGAACCTCCACCAGTCGGAGTGCGAAAACACTCCTATGGCGGATTGTATAGCAGCCAGACGAAGCCGGCGCGCAAATCACAGGAACGATGGTTGCTGGGCTTGATGCGTAGGCCACCTGACGGCGAAAGAAAGCTCAACTCCGGTCGGGATCAATGCTCTGATCCATCCAAATCCACAGCACCCGTGCCATCCAGGTCAACACCGGCGCCAGGGGCAGAAACAACACGATTCCCCCCGCCACGCTCTTCATTAAGGGCCACTTCGATACTTCCCATACGAGGATCGAAAGCAGGGTAATGGTGCCCAGACCCAGCCCGTAGCTGATGTACATCGCCCCCAGGAAATACCCGGCCTCGCGATCGAACTTCAGCCCACACACCGGACAGCGTTCCTGCATCCCCGGGAACCGCCACACCGACTTGCGAAAGATTTTTCCGGCGCGGCATCGAGGACAAAGCGCGCCCAGTATCGCCCGCCAAGCAGAAACATCGGCCCGCTGCATGGACGGAGTCTAACAGGCAAGACCGCGAAAATTGTCGAGAGTGCGGCGCGTCCGCCGCCAAAGAACGAACTTCAGGAGACAGCTGGCAGTTGGCAAGCCTACGATCCCGCCCTCGCCACCTGGATCCGGCTGGCATCCACCGTAATCGGCCGCTGAACTTCCATCTCGATCGATGTCCCCACGTCCAGCTTCACGTCCGGACCATGCTTGAGCAGCGCCCAAGCGACTCCGCCCGCGAGCCCCGCCAAGGCACCGTATTCCCCACCGGCCATCCCTCCGGCCGCGCGCCCAGCCACGCCTCCGATGACTCCGCCGACCGCGGCACCCGTGGCGGCATCTTCGACCCTCTGCCCGGTATCTTTGTCCGCCTGAATCGTGCCTTCCTTATCCTTCACGCCGTTACTATCCGCGCCGGGCGTGTTCTCCACCGATGCCGGAAACATCACGGTATAGCCGGTCGGATAAATCATCGACGTGAAATGAATCAGGATCTCCGCCCGCTTCGAGGCCCGCCCCGCGCGCTCGGTGCGCATGATCTTGCCCTGAATATAAGTCCCCGCCGGCACCAGAACCCGCTCGTTCAGCACAAGCGGAAACGCCGTCTCGGCATAGACCGCGTCACCCTCGCGCGCGTTCCTGGTCGAGATCGCCTGTTTGAGTAGCAGAGGAATCTTCGTCCCCGCCGGAATCACGGCAGCGTTTGGGTCGGGAGCTTCGGCCACCGTCGTCCCAGCCGGAGCA
>JBELAE010000441.1:0-4302 GCA_049509155.1 Candidatus Sulfotelmatobacter sp. | reverse complement strand
CAACGGCGCCGTTGCGGCGATGGAGGCTGATTTCTCTAGAAGCGGGACACGGGTTGACGACGGCGCCGCTGCACATTGAGGAGCGGGTGCTGCATTACCTGGCGGGAACGAACCGCATCGATGCGCGGCTGGAGGATGTGGTGTTCCGCAAGGCGCCGCCGGAGTGGATGGACGACGATCACTTCCGGTTGGGGAATGAGATTCTGCGCCGGCTGGAGGCGGATGAGGTGGGTGATGGGATCATTCATCTGTGTGGCGACGATGAACTGGGGCAGGAGGGCGTAGCGTCGCTGGCGGCCCACGGCAGCGGTCGGCAGTTGTATGTACTGCGGCATGAGGACACTCCCACGGCGGGAGCGGAGCTGGAGCAGTTTCTGCATCTGTGGATGCGGGAGCGGCGGCTGCTGCCTGCCACGCTGCTGTTGCAGTGGGGGAATGAGACGCCGAGCGCGGCGGCCCGGCAACTGGCGGAGCGTGCGCCGGGGACGCTGATGATTGCGAGCAGGGAGCCCCTCCGACTGCATCGCGCGGTGGAGTGTCACCAGGTGGACAAGCCGGCTCCGGCGGCTCAGTTGCGCCTGTGGCAGGATGCGCTGGGGCCGGCGGCGAAGGACGTGCCAGAGTCGCTGGGCGAGATTGCGCAACAGTTCCGCTTAAGCGCGGAGACGATTGTGGCCATTGCCGGGTCGGTTGACGCAGAGAACGAGGACGCGGAACCGCTGAGTGCGCGGCTTTGGAATGCGTGCCGGGTGTACTCGCGCCCGCGGCTGGAGGTGCTGGCGGAGCGGATTGTGCCGACGGCGAAGTGGGACGACCTGGTGCTCCCAGAGGCGCAGACACTGGTGCTGCGGCAACTGGCGGCGCAGTCGCGCAACCGGATGACTGTGTATGAGACCTGGGGGTTTGCGGAGCACGGACGGCGCGGGCTGGGATTGAGCGCTTTGTTTTCGGGCCCGAGCGGCACGGGCAAAACGCTGGCGGCGGAAGTGCTGGCGGCGGAACTGCATCTGGATTTGTATCGCATCGATCTGTCGGCGGTGGTGAGTAAGTACATCGGCGAGACGGAGAAGAATCTGAAGCAGGTGTTCGATGCCGCGGAGGCGGGCGGGTGCATGCTGCTGTTCGATGAAGCGGACGCGCTGTTCGGCAAGCGCGCGGAGGTGAAGGACTCGCATGATCGCTACGCCAACATCGAGGTGGGATATCTGCTGCAGCGCATGGAGAACTTTCTGGGGCTGGCGATCCTGACGACGAATATGAAGTCAACGCTGGACAAGAGCTTCCAGCGGCGTCTGCGGTTCACGGTGGACTTTCCGTTTCCGGATGCGGCGCAGCGGCAGGAGATATGGGCGCGGGTGTTTCCGGCGCGAACGCCGACCAAGGGGTTGGACTACGTGCGCCTGGCGGCGCTGAACATGACGGGCGGGAACATCCGGAACATTGCGCTGAATGCGGCGTTTCTGGCGGCGGATGCGAAAGCACCGGTGGCGATGGCGCACATTCTGCAGGCAGCGCAACTGGAGGCGGTCAAGGCGGAACGGCCTATCGCAGAGATGGAAATACGAGGGTGGATACGAGAACCCCGGTGAACGTGACGATAGATCGGCTGGTGCTGCGCGGGATGGATCCGGCGGCGCGGACGGCGTTTGTGGATGGTCTACGCCGGGAGTTGGCGCATGTGCTCGCGGACCCGGCGGCGCGGGCTGGGATGCAGGGTTCGCAAAGGACTCCGGTCTTGCGCTTGGGACAGATGCCGCTAGGGGATGGAGCGTCGGGTGCGCGAAGTTTGGGTCGAAGCGTGGCCCGGGCGATTGCGAAGGGCGGAAGTGTGAATAAAGGAGTACGACGATGAGCCGCGCGGCATTCGCGCTGGAAACCGATGCGGGAAAGTCCTCGAGCGCGAGGATGGGCAGCGGTGTGCGCGTGAGCAAGCCGGGAGACACGCACGAGGTGGAGGCGGACCGGGTTGCGGATACGGTAGTGCGCGGGGGAAGCGTGCCCGGGTGGTCGCTGGCGGCGAAGGGATTCGACGGGATTCAGCAGAAGCCGGCGGAATCGCATGGAGATGCGGTGGCGCAGGCGGAGCAGGCGCTGCTGGCGTCGGCGGAAGGACGCGCCGCGATTGCGAAGGTGACCGCGGGCGCCGCTTCGACGATGGTGGTGACGGGCGCGGCTGCGGCGGGCGTCGTGGCCGCGTTGGCCACGGGGCGCAAGGGAACGGCGGGCGGTGCGGCGATCGCGCTGGATGGGATTCATTCGGGATTGAGCGTGAAGGTAGCGCGCGAGGGTGGTGCGGGCGGTGCGGCGGTGGCGCTGAGTTATACGCCGAAGACGGTGGGCGAACATGCGACGCCGGGGAAACCTGCGGGACCGAAGGTGGCGGAGAAGCCGGCAGTGAAGGTGGCGCCACATCCCGCTCATGACGAAAAGGCTTTCACGAGTGGGGGACCACAGCATGGTACGCCCCAGCATGGTGCGCCTCAGCATGGTGCGGCGGTTCATGAGGGCGGCAAGAGAGAAGAGCTGACGGTTCATCGAAAGGCGGAGCGGGCGGAAGCGATATACACCGGATCGGCGGATGTGGACTCGGTGCTGCGGTCGCCGGGGCGGGAGATGGAGCCGGCGACACGGCGGGAAATGGAGTCGCGCATCGGGTTTGATTTTGGCCGGGTGCGGCTGCACACGGATACGCGGGCGGGCGAGTCAGCGCAGGGATTGAGCGCGCGTGCGTACACGGTGGGTTCGGACGTGGTGTTCGCGCCGGGAAGATACGCACCACAGACGACCGAAGGGCGGCATCTGCTGGCGCATGAACTGACCCACGTGGTGCAGCAGACGAGTGGGGCACAACAGGGCCGAGCAGCAGGGTTGGCCGTGACCAAACCAGTGCCCCGCATGGTGCAGCGCAGTTGGTGGTCGGACGTCAAGGACTGGGTGGGAGACAAGATTGACAGCATAAAGAACTGGTTGCTGGGCCATCTGAAGGACATTCCCGGATACCCCCTCTTCTGCACACTGATCGGCAGGGACCTAGCGACTGGAGAGACAATCGAGCGCACGCCGGAGAAGCTGATCGGTGAGTTCCTGAAGTTCTTCGGCTTCGACTCGCTCTACGAGAAGCTGAAGAGCGCCTACGAAGCGTTAAAGCTTGCGTTCGACTGGCTGACGGAACGCGTGCGTGCGCGACACCTGACGCTCGAGGACTTTGAAGACCTGCTGAAGCGAGCCTGGGACGCGGTGGAGCTGACGGACCTGAGCGGAACCTGGGAGAGGTTGAAGGCGATCTTTGCCGAGCCGCTCAACAACATCAAGGAGCTGGTGAAGGAGATCGCGTCGAAGGTGCTGGAACTGATCGCCGAGGCAGTGTTCAACCGCTTCCCGATAGGAAAGAAGATCTGGCAGATCCTGAAGAGGGCGGGACAAGCAATCGGGAAGATCGCAGCGAATCCGTTGCGCTTTGCACTGACGCTGCTCGAGGCCTTGAAGAAGGGATTTCAGAAGTTCTATGACCGCATCGGAGAAAACCTGAAGGAGGGATTGCTGCAGTTCGTGTTTGATGAGGTGGGTCTGCCCGATCTGAAGGCGCCGACGAGCTTCGACCTGTCGAGCATGTTCAACCTGGCGCTGGAAGTTCTGGGACTGACGTATGCGCGGCGGCGGAAGCAACTGGTGGAGAAGCTGCAACCGCTTGGGGGCGAGGTGGTGGTCGAGTATGCCGAGAAGGCAGTAGAGATCGTTCAGCAGGTGCGCGCGGGCGGCTTTGGCGCAATCTGGGGAATGATCAAGGACAAGCTGGCGAGTATTCCGGGCACGATCTTCAACGCGGTGAAAGGCTGGGCGGTTACGAAGATCATCAAGGTGGGTCTGGAGAAGATTGCCGCGTTGAGCAATCCGGTGGGCGAGATCATCGAGGTGATTGAAGACGTTGTCGAGATGGTGAAGTTCTTCATCGAAAAAGCCATGCAATTGATGAACCTGTTTGAGGCGATGGTCGATATGTTTTCCGACCTTGCCGAAGGCAACAGCGAAAACGCGGCTGTGGCCGTGGAGGGAGTAATCAAGAAGAGCATCCCGCTCATCCTGCGCTTCCTGGCGGGGATTTTCGGGTTCGGCGATTTCGGCGCCAAGATCAAGAGCGTGATCACGGACGTGCGCGAGACCGTGGACGACGCGGTTGGCAAGGTGCTTGATTTCATCGTGGATAAGATCACGCCGATCTGGAACAGGGTGAAAGAGAGCGTGATGGCGCGGATTGAGAACGTGAAGCAGTGGTGGACAAAACCGAAGAAGTTCAACTACGGC
>JBELAE010000440.1:0-4330 GCA_049509155.1 Candidatus Sulfotelmatobacter sp. | reverse complement strand
CCCGATTGAGGCTGCTTTCCCAAACTAATGCTCTACGCCATTCGCCATTTCACTCGCTATCGCTACAGCCATTCCGTATGGCAGAGCATGATGGAAGTTCGCATGCACCCCAGAAGCGAAGCGAACCAGCGTTGTTTTGTTTTTCATCTTTCGGTCAACCCGCGAGCCCGCATTTTTGCTTATACCGATTCCTATGGCAATCTGGTGCACCACTTCGACTTGCCCTCCCGGCATGGCCAGCTCACCATCATCGCGGACGCTCTGGTAAATATTGATGCTCCGCCCGCCCTGCCCGAAACCATGGGCTACGAAGGGTGGACTGATCTGGAGCAGATCGTCGAGAGAAAAGATTACTGGGACATGCTGATGCCGAGTCATTATGCGCGCCCATCGCCGGAGCTTGAAGAGTTGGCAAAAGAGATCGGCGCGACGGAACGAGAGGGACGGAGCCCTCTGGCATTTCTGCAAGATGTTGTCGCTGGTGTGCATCGCAGTTTTAGCTACCTGAAGCAAAGCCGTACGGCGAGTTTGCCGATTGAGCATGCCCTGCGCTCGCGACAGGCCGTATGTCAGGATTTCGTTCATGTCATGATCACACTGGTTCGAAATGCCAACATTCCTTGTCGCTACGTCAGTGGATACATTTATCGGGGCGGCGAAAATGTGCCCTCGGCGGAAGGCGCTTCGCATGCATGGGTGGAAGCTCTTCTCCCAGGTGTGGGCTGGATCGGTTTCGATCCGACGACGAACCTGTTCGTAGGGGAGAGGCACATTCGCACTGCAATCGGTCGCGATTCTGCCGACGTTCCGCCCACGATGGGTGCTATGAAGGGGAAAGCGGATACTCAGCTCCAAGTTAGAGTTCGGGTCACGCCCTCCCAAGCCTTGCTTCCTCCAGATGAGGACTTTGCGGCGGACCAAGAGTGGTCCCAGTTTCTTGACGAGACCCAGCAATTGCAGTTGGTCGCTGCGCAGCAGCAACAGCAGTAGTAGCGAAGTAAGCGAAGCGAAGTAAGAGAAGTAAGCAACAACCAGAAACTCCAGGCATAGCCGCATGAGGGTGGATGAGCATACAAGTTGCTCTCAGTCATTGGACACGGTACCGTTACGACAGAGCGGTTTCAGTCGGTCCACAGGTCATACGTCTGCGTCCGGCGCCGCATTGTCGAACGCCCATCCTCAGCTACTCGCTTCACGTTACTCCCGCCGGGCACCTTCTAAACTGGCAACTCGATGCCCATAACAATTATCTGGCACGCGCTCTTTTCCTCAACAAGACCAACAAGTTTGTGGTTGAGGTGGACCTCGTAGCGGAGCTGTCCCCCTTCAATCCGTTCGATTTTTTTCTCGAACCCGGAGTCGCAGACTATCCGTTCGAGTATGCTCCGGAACTGGCCAAGGATCTGGAACCCTATCGTTCGGTCGAGCCGGCTGGCCCTCTACTCCAGGCTTTTCTTGAGACGCTCCCCCGCGAGACGCGCGAAGCCCGAGGCGAGAAACGAGGAACCATCAGCTTTTTGGTTGACCTGAATCGTAGAGTGCGAAACGAAATTGAATATGTGACCCGGCTGGATCCCGGCGTCCAGACCTGCGAGCGCACCCTTGAAATGCGCAAGGGATCCTGCCGTGACTCGGCGTGGCTGCTGGTGCAGGTTCTCCGACATTTGGGAATCGCGGCTCGGTTCGTCTCCGGGTATCTGATTCAGTTGGCAGCGGATGAGGATGAGCGAGCGTCGGATGAAGTGGAGTCGGGCGCGCCAAGCGGCCCGCAAACCGATTCTGCCGATTTCCATGCCTGGGCGGAAGTATTTTTGCCAGGTGCGGGCTGGATTGGGATGGATCCGACCTCGGGCCTGTTCGCGGGTGAGGGCCACATTCCGCTCGTCTGCACTCCCAGCCCATCCAAGGCCGCTCCCATCGAGGGGACGGTCGAGCCGGCCAACGTGGACTTCGACTACTCCATGTCCATTCGCCGCTTGAATGACGCACCGCGACCGACCAAGCCCTTCACGGAAGAGGATTGGCGGCAGGTCGAACAGGTAGCGCACCGCGTCGACGCAGACCTGGAGGCGCAGGATGTGCGCCTGACCATGGGTGGCGAGCCTACGTTCGTCGGCCTCGACGAGCCCGAGAGCCCGCAGTGGAACATCGATGCTCTGGGACCAATGAAACGAACCCGCGGCTTGGCTCTCATCCGATGCCTCCGCGAGAAAGTCGCGCCCGGCGCACTGCTTCACTTTGGACAAGGAAAATGGTATCCCGGCGAACCCTTGCCGCGTTGGGCGCTGAGTTGCTGTTGGCGGGCCGACGGCGTCGCTGTTTGGGAGAATGTCGATCTCATCGCTCGCGAAGATCAGGACTACAGCTTCGGCACGGCCGATGCTTTCAAGTTCATCGAAGCGCTCACCCGCCGTCTTCAGGTAAGCTTCGAAAACGTGCTTTCGGCCTACAACAGCGAAGCTGCGTTGACGGAGCCGGCCGGATACATTTTGCCCATTCGCCGCCGGCAATCGGCAGGCCGGTTGTTCTGGTCGAGCCAGTTGTGGTTCCCTCGCCCCGAATATCTGTTTCTGTCGCAGGGCGATTCCCCCATCGGCTACCGCATTGCGACCGAGTCGATTCCCTGGGTGGCGCCGGATGAACTGGAATACGAGTACGAGGCTGCGCCGTTCGCCGCGCAATTTGAAGCGCGGATCAAGCTTCCATCCCGCCCGAGCCGGCGGCTGGATCTCTTCCAGAAAAGTCCCGTGGCCGATCCGCTACCGGCTCTTTCGAGCACGGCTGAAACTGCGCCAGAGCTGATCCGGCCCGCGCTGTGCGTGCAGGCTCGAGAAGGCCGCCTCCATGTATTTTTGCCGTATGCGTCAAATCTGGCGGATTACATGGACTTGGTCGCAGCGGTCGAGGACACGTGCGAGTATTTGCAGAAGCCGGTTTGGTTGGAGGGCTATGCTCCACCTTCCGATCCGCGGTTGCGATCTTTCAGCCTCACACCCGATCCCGGAGTACTCGAAGTAAACTTGCCTCCCGCGAGCCATTGGGACGAACTCGAAAAGATCAACACCGTGCTGTTCGCGGAAGCGCGCCGTAATCGGCTGACCGCAGAAAAATTCGCCTATGACGGCAGCCATCAGGCGACCGGCGGCGGCAGCCATATCGTGATCGGCGGAGCGACCGTGCTGGATAGCCCTTTCCTGCGTCGTCCAGATCTGTTGCGCAGCATGCTGACGTTCTGGCAGAACCATCCCTCGCTCTCGTATCTGTTTTCCGGCATGTACGTCGGACCGACCAGCCAGTCTCCACGCGTGGACGAGGCGCGTCTGGATGCCTTGTACGAACTGGAGGTCGCCTTTAGTAATCTGCCGGACAACTGCCCGCCCGCCATGTTGGATGGACTGTTCCGCAACCTGCTCGTCGATGTCACGGGAAACGCGCATCGCGCCGAGTTCTGTATCGACAAGCTCTACCCACCCGAAGGTCGCGGGTTGCGCCTTGGGTTGCTCGAATTACGTGCCTTCGAAATGGCTCCGCATGTGAGAATGGGTCTTATCGAGATGCTCCTCATCCGCGCGCTGGTAAGCATGTTTTGGAAACGTCCATTCAAGGGAGGTCTAGTTCGCTGGGGCACCTCGCTGCATGATCGTTTTATGCTCCCGCTCTTTGTCGGGCGCGACTTTTTCGAGGTGCTCACTGGCTTGCGGGAGGCTGGCTACAGTTTCGAAGAGAAGTGGTTTGCGTCGCACCTGGACTTTCGTTTTCCGAAGATCGGATCGATCACTGCTGAGGGATGCGAGCTCGAACTGAGGCACGCCCTCGAGCCCTGGAATGTGCTAGCGGAAGAGACTACCTCCGGCCGAACCGTTCGCGCCGTGGACTCGTCGTTCGAGCGGATTCAGGCAAAGGTGTCGGGGTTCGCCGCGGAATCGCGCTATGCAGTTACATGCAACGGTCGCAGGGTTCCACTCTGTTCCACGGGCGAGCCAGGAGAGGCGGTTGGTGGCGTACGTTTTCGCGCCCGCCAGCTTTCGGCGGTGTTGCATCCGACTGTTCCCGTGCATGCGCCCTTAACCTTCGACATCATCGACCGCTGGAAAGAGCGTTCCATAGGCCGATGTACCTACCATGTGGGATCGCCCGACGGCCGCGCTTATACAGCCCGCCCTCTAAACGCGACGGAGGCCGCGGACCGCCGCCGGCAGCGCTTCCAAGTGTCCGGCCCGCCCCCCGATCCCATAGCGGTGCCGGAGGAAGAGACCAACCTGATCTTTCCCCTGACTCTTGACCTGCGCTTTCCTCCGCCCGCAAAGCAGGCCCGCATCGAGAAGCCGGG
>JBELAE010000044.1:0-19778 GCA_049509155.1 Candidatus Sulfotelmatobacter sp. | reverse complement strand
ATGAACAAACCGGTGATGGCCAAAGAATCCTTGAGCTCCGACATGGTTCGCACGCCTTCAGGCGTGAACGTTGCCTTGCCGGTGTCGAAATTAATCGAGTATGACCGCTTCGAAACCACCGGTCCCGACTGATTCGCGGCATATTGCGGGGCCTCGCCCTCGGCGCCGCCACTGCTCATGCGGGCCTGCGCACCCGTGATGTAGGACTTGTCCTCAATATCTTTTACGTCGGGAATCGGCGTGTCTTTGAACAAGGCGGGATACTGCTGGGTCGCGATGTTCGCGAACACGGTGTAGGTCGAGCGGAAGTTGTCGTTCGTGCCCGGCTCCAGGCCGAACAGAATCAGGTTGTCAGCAAGATTGTTGACGGTCGAGCCGCCAAGGTCAACTTTCAAGCCCTGCGCGTCGGTCTCAGTCACGCCCTTGTAGTACTTGTACCAATAGGCTTCATCCTGGTCCGCGTAAACCTTGGCGCTGATGGCAGAAGCTTTGTGGAGCACTTGATCGAACGCCTTGATCTGGTCTCCGGCTTCAAACGTGGCTGCCAGCAGGCCCTCGAACTCGGCGCGATTGCGTTCGAAGAAATTCTTGGGGCCGAGAATCACGGCCGGCATCTGCGAACGATATTGTTTTGAGCTGACTACTTTCACCAGGCCGCCCTTGCCTTTGGCGATGGTCACGTCGCCCGGCGTCCAGGTCACGACGGCATTCACGCAGACGTTCCTCTTTTCTCCGGTGAGGTGCCCGTCCTTTACCACTTGGCGGGTGTCGCACTTCCCCGCAACGTAGTCGGCAGCGGCGACGTTGTAGTCGGAAGCGTTGATCCAGTTGACCGCATCCTCGTCATATGTCTTCTCGTCAGGATTGTTCTTGATGCCGTTGTCGCCCTCCCACTTCTGCGCGATGTTCCAGTCACCGTCACGTAGCACGCCCTCGACCAGGAGGCCTTTCGCCTTCTGGGGATTGCTCTTCACGTCGGGCGGCGCCATCAGCGAATCTTCGCCGCGGCTGTAACCGGTTGCGCCAATTACCTTGGCCTGGTAGTCGTTGCCCAGCTTTTTCAGTTGCGGATTGATGGCCGCGAGGAACTGTCCTGAACCGTCGCCCATGATGACCACGAAGTTCGCGCCGTTGGAACATTGTGACGAGCCGTTGGCGATCTCGCGGGCACAGGCGATCAGGTCCTCCTGCATTTTTCCGGTGTCATCCTGACGGATGAGCGTCAGGTTGACGCCGTGTTTTTCCATGAGCGAGCCTTGGGTCGTGTTGGCTCCCCCGTTGGCGTAGATCAGATTCATCTGCGCGTTCCATTCCCAGATCTCGCCACGAATTAAAGTTGCGGGAATGCTGGCCGCGGTCGAGGTGGGCAGCGCCACCGGCTCTACGTTCTGCACCAGAGCTTCTTTCACGTCGGGCAACGCGGCCTTCTCCGGCACTAGGGCTTTCATGACGCCGGGAGTGGGAATCCAGCCAAGTTCCGCGGCCTTGCGGAGGCCAAAGACAAAGCCGCCTACGAGCACAATAATCAGGATTATTTTTGGGCCAGTTTTTAAGTGTGCCATGCCTTGCGTTTCCTCCCCGGTGTAGCAATCTCGTTCAAAACTTCCACTGCTGCAGGGTTACAGATTCGTATCAGGGCATGCCTTTAGGCATGCCGTATCAGCAATCAGGTGCTTCGGCTTTAGCCGCTGCGGTGCGAACGCAGCGGCTAAAGCCGCTCACTCGCGCGCTCTGACGGCATCGCTGAAGCGATGCCCTGATACGAACCATCTCGACACGAACCGTCCTGATACGAACCTCACTCTGCAAACTGCGCCTCTTCAAAACTTCCGCTACTTGAACATGTCTCCGTAATCGCCGGCGCTCTTCGCCGCGGGCGGAGAATCCGGAGCCTTCCCAGCCGGAACCGGTACCGGTGCGGCAGTTGCACCCGGCAGCAGAAATGCTGTATCGGTTGCGCCCGAAGTGAGCAGCTTCTGCTCGTAGGCGTCGAGTTTCTCGAGCGCGTCGGTTTCGACCGCCCCGTTTTCCAGATCGATCGTATCCATGAAGTTCTGCGCCAAACGCTGGAAGTCTTCCATCTCGCCGAGCTTGCGTCCGGCTTCCTCGGCAAGATGTTCCATGGTCTGGTCGTAAAGTTCTTTCTCATCGCCGGTTCCCTTGATGACGGCGAGCGCGGTGCGATAGGCGCGGAAGGCAGTGTTGATGGTCTTGTATTCGATTTCCGCCTGCTTGACTTCGTTGTCGGTGTCTTCGATATAGAAATCGATGTGGACTGCCCACTTGCTGAGCAGGTCGTAAATGTTCTGCAGCTTGTTCAGCAGTTGCTGGTAGCTCAGATTCGACTTCTGCAGTCGCCCCGCCTGGTTGGCCTTAGCTTTCATCTGCAAGGCCATGCGGAGTTGTTCGTTCTGGTCGGCCGTACTCGTAGCAATTTTCTTGGCGTGAGCCGCCAGGCGCATGTTCTCGCTCGCCAGGGCCGAGTTCTTATCGATGATGTTTTTCAGATACTGAATCTGGCCGCTGACGTTCGCAATCTGCTGCGACATTACGTCGCGGCGCTTGCGCATCTGCGACAGGTGATCTTTCAGAATGCCGATGGGGTCGATGTCGATGATCAGCCCGGTAATGGCGCGCATGATCAGCCGAAACAGAAGATGCGTGCGGCTGCTGAAAACCACGAACAGAATCGCGCCCAGAATCGCCGCCAGATAAACCATGTGCAGCGTATCGGCCAGCATAGAAACCACGAAAGGCACGATCTGCGCCCAGCCATAAACCGCTGCGGCCGCAGCCAGGGCGATGAAGATCATCCCGGTCTTGCCTTCCGGGCGCGACCAGAAAGACTTCAATTGATCGCCAAGATTATTCGGAGTCGACGGTGTAATGCTCATGGGGCTTTATCCTTAAATCTCAATCTCTTCTTTACGCTTAGAATCTCTTCTTAATCCTCAAAATCTCTTCTTCAATCCCTATCCCTGGAGAAGGCTGACGTACTTGGCCTTCTCCTGATCGATCTCAAGCGCGCGCCGCTGAGCCGCGATCGTAAACTGCGACTCGGCGCGCTGAATTTTGCCCTGCGCTCCCACAAGCTCGGTGGTGACTTCCGCGAGCCGCTGCTGGAGTTGCGCGACTTCTTTCTGCTTTTGCGAAATGGCGTCGGTAATCTCTTGCACCTTTTTCTGGCGCTCGGCAATTTCGTGCTGCTTGGTGGCTTCCGCCGAGGCCGCGAACGATTCCTGCTCGTTCTGCAACGCGACTTTCAGTCCGTCGAACGTAGCGAGAATTTTTTCCTGCGACAGCCCTTCCTGCGCCTTGGCCTGAATCACCGCGGTCTTGAACTTCATGCGCTCGTCGAGCGACGGAATCGCCGAAAGCGGGTCGAGATACTTGTGAATCGTGACGGCGACCTGGGTCGCGGCGAAGTTCGTTTTCGCCAGAATCCGCTGGTAGCAGTGCTCGGTCTCTTCGCTCATCGGTTGGCCGCTCATCGTTTGATAAGGGGCTTGAGAAGCGGCGCTGTCGGCAGGCACAGCGACGGGCACGGCGACCGCTGGCGCCATTTCGGTGCGCGGTTGCGCATGCTGCGCTTGCCCTTCTGGCTTGGGATCGTCGTCCTCGATGATGACGTGCTTGATGCCGTCAAAGAACTTGTTGGTCATGTCTCGCCCCCGTGCTTGCACTCCTAACAACCGCACTCCTAACAGATGTTACGTACACTCCCGCCCCAGAGTTCCCTTGGGACCCGGCGGCTAATCTTCTTTTGTCGGTATGTTACTGAAAATGATCGCCTCGGCATAGCTTTGCGTAAGGGTGGGTGCCTGCTCTACTAATGACTACCCGTTCCGCAGGGACCCGCGACGGGTACGAGAGGATGCTATGTCCTGCGACGGGTGATGTCAAACTTCAGGATCGGCCAGAATATTGCACTTCGCGAAGCGAATTTGCAGAATGGCGCGACGGTTTGCGATGTCGTTCGCAAGAAGGAGGAAAAAATCCCTCGGGCGCTGGAGCCCTCTTAAATGAAGAAGCGCTAAACACAGCGCTGAAAGCGCTGCACCACCAAAACAATGTAACCGCAGGTCCTAGTCTAACCGCACCAGGAAGACCGCGCCTTCGGGGGTTGTGGTTTCGGCGGTGAGTTTTTGGGCGCGGTCGTGGTCGTCGTCAAGCACGCGGATGCGGATCCACCAGTCTCCAGCGGGGCTCGCGAAACACAGAACCTTCGCAGTGCGGTAGCGGCGCTCGAGGTGATTGGCGAGTTTCCGGGCGGCGGGTTCGTGGGGGAATCCGCCGATTTGCACGGCCCATTTTCCGGGGGAATCCGGAGTTGAAGCGGACTGCATCAATTCGACCTTCACTTCAGCGACGCCGGGCTGCCAGACGTCGATTTTTCGTGCGGCGGCGAGCGAGAGATCAAGGACGCGTCCGGGAATGAACGGGCCCCGGTCGGTGATGCGGACCAAGGCAGTGTGTCCAGTCTTGAGGTTGGTGACGCGCACGATGGAGCCGAGCGGATAGGTGCGGTGTGCGGCCGTCATGGCGTGCATGTTGTAGACTTCGCCGTTCGATCCGCGGCGGTTGTGATATGGCGGCCCGTACCAGCTGGCGAGTCCAGTTTCAGACGCGAGAGGCTTGGTGCCGGCGGGGAGGGTCGGCTCGGCGAGGTCGGCGTCTTCGCCCGACTTCTCTTCGCCAGGTTTGAGCGGGCGGCTTTCTTTCGCGCCCGGAACGTTTGTCGCTGGCTGGGACGCTCCAGGTTCAGTCGATGAAGCCGGTGGCGGAGGCGGCGGGACGTTGACGTGCGCAGCCTTGGGCTGGCCGCAGGCGCTCAGAAAAAGGATCGCGATCAGAACGATCAGGAGCATGGCAATGCTGACAACGTAAACGCGGCGGCGTGGCTTCTCCGGTGGCTTATCAGGTGGCTTATCAGGTGGCTTATCAGAGAGCGCTGCGCCAGAAAATCGAGCGCTCGCGGCTACTTGGGCGGGTGGTGGTGCTGCTCCATGTAGTCGGCGAACTCCGTAAGTTTCTGCGAGGCCGTCCGCAGCGCTTTGGTGGAGTGCGTGCGCACGGCCGGGACAACCTCGTCGTTGAGGTACTTGATGAATTCGGGAATCTCTTTTTCCAGGCGCTCGGCAGCTTCGTTGATGGTTTGGCTCACACGTGCCGATGCGTCTTCCACCTTGCGGTTGAAGTCGTTCATGGTGCTCCTCGCGATGACTCGGCGTGAATGGACTCACGCGGTGGTGCGGATGCCAGGCAGGGCTATTATTTCGCGCCAGGGGGCCGGGGTCAATGGCGGCGCGTATGCGCCTTGATCGCTCGACGGAAATTCAGAATACTGGTTGAATGACAACCGAGGCCCGTTGAAGGGCATTTGCCGCAAGCATGAGTGGAGACGAATATGACAATCAAACAAGTCTGGCTGGTCACGGGCGCGGGGCGCGGCCTGGGTGTCGAAATCGTCAAGGCAGCTTTGTCCGCCGGTCACGCGGTTGTTGCGACCGGACGCGACCCCGAGAAGGTCACGGCCGCCGTTGGCTCCCATGACAATCTCTTGGCCGTCCGGCTCGATGTCACGAGCCCCGCTGACGCGAAGGCTGCAGTTGACGCTGCGATCGCGCGATTCGGACGGATCGATGTTCTGGTCAATAACGCCGGAAATTTCTTCGCCGGCTTCTTCGAGGAGCTGACGCCCGGCCAGGTTCGAAGCCAGATCGAAACCCTGTTGTTCGGCCCGATGAACGTAACGCGGGCCGTTCTGCCGGCGATGCGTAAACAGCGCTCGGGTCTGCTGGTGACCATCTCCTCGACGGCCGGCATCACGGGCGGCATGTTCTGCAGCGCCTACGCGGCTGCGAAGTTCGGTATCGAGGGATGGATGGAATCGCTCGCGCCCGAGGTTGCCCCGTTCGGCATCCGCACTATGCTGGTCGAGCCGGGCTTCTTCCGCACCGATCTGCTCAGCCCAGGATCGACCACCTATGCCGCGCCGTCGATTGACGACTATGCCGAACGCACGAAACAGACCGTGGCCGCCTGGTCGGGCATGGACGGCAAACAGGGCGGCGACCCGGCGAAGCTCGCCGCAGCGCTCGTGACCCTGACCGAAAGCGATGCGCCCCCGGTGCGCTTCGCGGCCGGGGCGGACGCGGTAGAGGTCTTTAAGGCCAAGGCCGACGCTCTGCGTGCCCAAGCCGACGCCCATCGCGACCTTTCTTGCTCGCTCGCCATCGGTGATTGAGGCGGCCCGCGATTTCTGCTTGTAACAAGGATTGAATCCTTGTTAAAGTAAGGATTATGTCAAAGGTGACATCCAAGCTCCAGTTGACCGTGCCCAAGGCGATTGCCGACCAGTACGGCATCAAGCCAGGAGACGAGTTGGAATGGATTCCCGCGGGAGAGAGCATTCGGGTCGAGCTGGTCCGGCGGAAAGCGCGAGCGGGGCACCAGTTGACCACAGCAGAGCGCCTGGCACTGTTCGATGCGAACACGAAATGGCTGGACGAACTGCAGGCTGACCAGTTGAAAGAAGCTAAGGCCAAAGGAACGCGCACCACCCGGGAGAATCGCGGGTGGACGCGCGAGGAACTGTATGACGATGATCGGGGGCTCCCGCGTGGCTTCCCTCGTGGACACTAACATTCTGGTGTACCGCTGCGACCCGCGAGATCCGGCCAAGCGCGATGCGGCGCGCGCGGTCTTGCGCCGGGGCGAGCTGGCGGGGGATTTGCGCATTGCCCACCAATCGCTGGTCGAGTTTGTGAATACCGCGATCCGGTCGCGCGGCGGGCAACCGCCCTTAATGACGCGCGAGGATGCCACGCGCCAGGCTGAACTGTTCATCAGCGAATTCCCGATCATCTATCCCAACGAGCGCGTTTTCCGCACTGCGCTGTGGGGCATGGCTGCTTATCGGCTCCCCTGGTATGACGCCCATCTCTGGGCCTACGCCGAACACTACGGACTGCCCGAACTCCTCTCCGAAGACTTTGAACATGGACGCCGGTACGGTACAGTGCGGGTGCGGAATCCCTTCGTGGAGCTGGGATTGGCGTAGGGTCATATGCTGTCAGCTTGCGTCGCCGCGGAATCCACCTTCATGTCATCGCGCAAACTCCAAACGATCTCTGACGCGATCTCCGATTCGATGAAGGCTAGCTTTCGCGAGCGGCTGCTGGCCTGGTATGACGCGCACGCCCGCGATTTGCCGTGGCGCGAGAGCTCCGACCCCTATCCAGTGTGGCTGTCGGAAATCATGCTGCAGCAGACCCGGGTAGCGGCGGTGATTGCGCATTATCACGAGTTTCTGCGGCGGTTTCCGACCGTCGAGAAGCTGGCGCGCGCCCGGGAGGCGAGCGTTCTGGCAGCCTGGAGCGGTCTGGGATACTACCGCCGGGCACGCATGCTGCATGCGGCCGCGAAGGTTATGGTGCTGGAGCGCGACGGGGAGTTTCCGACGTCCACCGGAGAACTAAGGGAACTGCCCGGCGTGGGACGTTATACCGCTGCCGCCATTGCCAGCATCGCTTTTGGCGAACCGGTCGCGGTGGTGGATGGCAACGTCGAGCGAGTACTGCAGCGGGTGGCGGGAACACGGCTGGCTGGGGAACAGTTTTGGCTGGCGGCTGAGGAATTCCTGGATCGCGAGCGTCCGGGGGATTTCAATCAGGCGATGATGGAACTGGGGGCGGTGGTGTGTACGCCGCGAGCGCCGGCTTGCCTGACGTGTCCGGTCGTTGAGTTGTGCGCGACGCAGGGGGAGTTGGCGGGCGTCGCGAAATCTGCGCGGAAGAAGAAACAGGAGATTCATTACGCGCTGGACTTTCGAGGCAACGATTATCGTAGGGGCGCGGTGTTTCTCGTGCAGCGGCCGCGGGACGCGAGGCTGATGGCGGGGATGTGGGAGTTGCCGGAGATTTCCTCAGGGGCTAAATTCCCATCTAATGGGGCAGGTAAAGTCGCAGTGCTGAAAGCGCTGCGCCACCCAAAAGCGACGCGTGGCGATATTGATGAAGCCTGCTACACCCTCAAGCATTCGATCACGGTGACGGACTACTCGGTGCGGGTGTGGCGCACATCCGCACCAAAGAGCGTTCGCGGGGAGTGGGTGGCCGTGGAGCGGTTGGCGCGGGTCGCGCTGACCGGACTGGCACGAAAGATTTTGCGGAAGGCGGAAATCATTGCTGGCGATGACCGCCAGGTCTAAACTTTGCGGATGAAGCGATTCCTGTTGGTCGCGGTCGGCGCGGTATGCGCTCTGTCCGGTCAGCCGTTCGCGTTGGCGCAGAATGTCGCCCCGCAAGCGCCGACGTCGGACCCCATTCCGCTGGCCGTGCTGTCTAAGCTAGTGCCACCGGTCTATCCGCCGCTGGCTCGCATGGCCCGGATTACGGGAGATGTGAAGGTGCACGTATTAATCCGCAAAGATGGGAGCGTTGAGTCGGCCGAGGTGATCAGCGGGCATCCGATCCTCAAACAGGCTGCTCTTGAGAGCGCCCAGAAGTCGGAGTTTGAATGCCGGGACTGTAACGACCTTGGGATTTCATCCTCCCTGACTTATACGTTCCGGCTGTGGGACCACGGCGGCTGTGGTGATGTTGTTGGCGTGCAGCCGGCGCGCTCTCCTAAATGCCTCTACCTTTGGAAGTGTGGCGTCCGGCCGTTCCGTGCGTGGCCGGCTCCCGAGGAGCGCCCGAACGAAGTTACGTTGTCGCCGGGTCATGTAACGGTTATTGTTTCCCCTGCGTGCGTCCAAACCCAAAGTGCTCGTTGAAGGAAGCCTCAGCCTCGGTTAGATCATCCCGTCTCGGAGACATCCTGCGTCATCTAAAATGGATAGATCGAACGCGGGCGATTTGCTGACCGGTGGAATGTTTTTGGAGGGACGAACAATGGCGGCACTGACTGTTGGCGCAAAAGCGCCGGAATTCGAGTTGAAGACTTTGGATGGGAACCAGTTCTCGCTAGGCGGCGAACTGGCAGGCGGGCCGGTGGTGCTGGCGTTTTTCAAAGTGTCGTGTCCGACCTGCCAGTATGCGTTCCCGTTTTTCGAACGGTTGCACAAGGCGTACCGGGACAAGGGCGTCACATTGGTTGGGGTTTCGCAGAACAATGCCAAAGAGACTGCGGCGTTCAACAAGGAATTTGGCGTCACGTTCCCTGTGTTGCTCGATGACACGAACGCTTATCCCGTGTCGAATGCCTACGGGCTGACTAACGTCCCCACGATTTTCTGGATCGCGCAGGATGGCGAGATTGAAGTTTCGAGCGTGGGGTGGGTGAAGGCAGATTTTGAAGAGATCAGCCGCAAAATGGCGGAGGTTGGGAAACTGGCTCCGGCGACCGTGTTCAAGCCCGGAGAAGATGTGCGGGACTTCCGCGCTGGTTGAGGGTCGAAGAATTAGCCGCCGGTCGGCGGAGAGAAAAGCACCGAGCTTGCGCTCGGAGAACGGGCGAAGTCGCCCGTCCCCACATAAGCCCGCCCCACAAGCCCGTCCCCAGATAGGACTCTTCCCCACAACAACGGCACACCGGGTTCCGGGAGTGGGTGCACTCTCGTGCAACGGATGCGCCACTTCTCATGCAACTGGAACCGGACTGTCCTTTACAATTCCCTCAGATTCTCACAAAAACAAGCCTTCCGGCGGGCGCGCCGCTTTGTTGGGGGAGAAACCTAACTTATGCAAGGAATGCTGAAAATCACTTCGGCGTGTCTGCTGGTGTGCGCCAGCCTGCTGCTGTGGGCGGAAGGAGGAGCGGGAGCTGTCGGCGCGAAAGGCGCGAAAAGCGCGCCTTCGGTGAAGCTGCCCGGGCCTGCCTTTGTGGCGCTGGAAACGATTACGCCGGACCATATTCGCTGGCACGTGCGCTACTTGTCGCACGATCTGCTGGAAGGCCGCGGCACGGGGCAGCGCGGCGGCGATATCGCCGCGGAATATATTGCCACGCAGTTTGCCGAATACGGGCTGAAGCCGGCCGGAGACCACGGAACATATCTGCAGAAGGTTCCGCTGGTAGGGATTACGACCCTGCCCGAGACGACGTTTTCGCTGGTGCCGAAACAAGGCGAGGCGATGAATTTAAAACCGCTCGACGAGTATGTCGCCTTCGACCAGACCCAGCAGCCGCAGTCCGAGGTGGATGCCGAAGTCGTTTTTGTGGGCTACGGAATCGAAGCGCCGGAGTATGGCTGGGACGACTACAAAGGTCTCGACGTGCGCGGCAAAGTTCTGCTCATGCTGGTGAACGAGCCGCCGTCGAGTGATCCGAAATTCTTCAAAGGCAAGGCGCTCACCTACTACGGACGCTGGACTTACAAGTATGAAGAGGCGGCACGCAAGGGCGCGGTGGGCGTGATTCTGGTTCACCAGGCGCAGATGGCGAGTTATCCGTGGGAAGTAGTGCGGAATTCGAATTCGGGGGAGAAGTCTTATCTGAAGCTGGAAGGGCCGGCGCTGAAAGTAGCGTCGTGGGTGCATCTGGATGTGGCAACCAGGCTGGCTTCAGCCTCAGGAATGAATCTGGAAAAGATGATGAAGGATGCGCAAACCCGCGAGTTTCATCCCGTGAGTCTGGGCGCGAGGCTCAAGGCGCACATGGTGAGCAAGGTCCGGAATTTCGAATCGAATAACGTGCTGGCCATTCTGCCGGGTGCTGACCGCAAGCTGGCCGATGAAGCCGTCATCTACACGGCGCACTACGATCATTTCGGTATTCGCCCGGATATGCCCGGAGACAACATTTTCAACGGCGCGCAGGACAACGCGACGGGATGCGGAATTCTGCTGGAGCTGGCGCGAGCCTACGGAACGGCGGCGCAGCGGCCGCGGCGGTCGATTTTATTTGCCGCAGTCACAGCCGAAGAACAGGGACTGCTTGGCTCGGAATATCTGGGCAAGCATCCGCCGATCCAGGCGGGAAAAATTGCGCTCGATTTGAATTATGACGATGTGAAGCCACTGGGAGCACCGGAGGAAGTGCAAGTCTCCGGAGCGGAGCGGACGACGTTTTATCCCGTGGTCGAGGCCACGGCCAAGGAGTTCCGGCTGGCGATTCGGCCCGATGCGCTGCCCGAAGCGGGACACTTCTACCGCTCCGATCACTTCAGCCTGGCGCGCGTGGGCATTCCTTCCTTCTCGATTAACGAAGGGATGAAATACAAGGGGCACACCGAGGCCTGGGGACTCGATCAAGAGCGCGACTACGTCGAAAAGCACTATCACCAGCCCAGCGATGAGTACCACCCCGAGATGGACTTTACCGGCGACTCGGCGATGGCGCGGTTTGGCTTTGCCCTGGGATGGGAAGCGGCCAGCCTGCCCAAGCTCATCGAATGGCAGAAGAGCGATGAGTTCGAGGCAGCGCGGGTAAAGAGTCAGTAGTCGGCGTGGGCACGTGCGTCCTACATTTAGTTCTTCACCATTAGTTCTTCACCACAGAGTCACAGAGACACAGAGACAGCCAAATGCTTAGCAAGCCCTATCCCTTCTGGTTCTACAGGTTCAACGTTTTCTCTGTGACTCTGTGACTCTGTGGTAAACAAGGGCAAGTTAGGACACTACCCGTGAGCGCAGCGGTCAGGATGTCTGCAAGCCGACCGCAGCAGCGAGCTTGGCCTGCCTCTCGTCAAAGGTCCAGAAGGCGTTAGCTCCAAGCTCAACAGCAGCCGCAACATGCAAACTATCCAGAGTTCGCATGCCAAGGCGGGAACCGTGGCGGCGAGCCAACTCCGCGCAGGTATCCCAAACCGACTCTGGCAGGTCAATCCTGAGCCACAATCCGCTTCCCAGATCGCTCTGCAGTTCCGCCTGCGCCTGTCGCGCCTCACTGGCAGAAATCTCTTTCCGGAAAACATGTTGCGCGATGGCGTGCATCCATTCCGCGCGATGGAGGGGAGCGAACCAGAGGCGCGGTTTTGAGGCCATGCGACGTTCCGCTTCCTCGGAGTACCGATCTGGCAGATAGAGGGAAACGAAAAAACTTGTGTCCGCGTAAATGCTCAAAAGCGTCCGCGCTCCTCGATCACCAAGTCAGCTCCCGATAAGCGTCGTTTTCCAAATATCTTCCGGCGGCGAAGAGCAAAGTCGGGCCAATCTTCAGGGGCTGATTGCGTGTCAGCCGGAACAATGCGGGCGATAACCTTCTGCCGCTCTCGCAGTTCCACGGTCTGGCCAGCGCTCAACAGTTCCTTCAGACGCCGGGTATCCCGCAACTGGCGAATGTTCACGGATGGCATGATCACCATTGTGACACTTAATGTGCCACATCGCAAGCCCCATGGCAAATCGGCCTTCGCGTTCTCCGCACTCAATGGCCTATCCCTAAGATCAACGGCAACCAGAGCTTAAGACCGGTAACCGAGGTAACTTTAGCGCCCACGCGCTGCGTGCTAACCTCGACATGTCCGTTTGAAATCAGCAACTTCCGAATATTTCTAATCAGGAATGCCGAGACTTCCTATCTTTCGCCTAGGTGGAGCGCCGGAGAAACCGGCGCCACCGAATCTGGCTGCGTCCACGCCCTTCGTTGCGCTCGAAGGGCTTTCGGTCGGCGTCGACAATCTGCGACATGATGTGGTGCTGAGTCCGAAGTTTGTAGAGCTGGCGCGGGCGCAGATTGCGCGGCTGATTGCGCGCCACGGCGAATTAGAAGGATTGCTGTCAGCGGAAGCTCCGGTAACGACGCAGGGGCCTTCGTGGATGAGGAATCAGGCAGCGAAGGCGTCGCGGTCCAAGATCGATCCGGGGGAGTGGAAGTCGGCGTTGACCGAGTTGCAGGTGGCCTCGCTCAATCGCGCCAAGAAAGAATTCAAGCTGTCGGTCGACCTGCTGGCGCGGCTGGCGGTGACGAAGTTCCTGCGCACGGAAATGAACCAGCAGTTCCTGCAAGTGCTGGAGCGCTGCCGCGTCCTGCTGAAAAGTTACGACAACATGCGCCAGCAGAAAGCGCATGAGTATCGCGAGCGGCTGGCGCAATTCCAGGTGCGCAAGAAGATCATCCTGCGCAAGACGGGGCAGGAAATCTTCACCACCTTGCGCGAAATAGAGAAGAGCACGCTGGCGCGCACCCGGCGGTCACTGTTCGGCGAAGAGACCAGCGGAGGAAGCTATTTCACCTATCCGCTGTTCCTGAACCGGCTGCTGTTTTCCGAGGACGGCCGGGATGACTACCTGTGCGCCGAGCATTACGTCATGCTGGGCAAATGGGACCGCGATCCGGATCGCTATGGCCGCATCCGGGAAGTCGTTTCGGTTTATCTGCGCTCGCTCTACGGAGAAGAAGTGAGCGCGGAAACGCTCGACTCGTGGATGAACGTACCCGAAAACGCGCGGGCGCTGGTGGGCACGGGAACCCCGGAAGATTCTGACGAAGGGCTGGCCCAGCAAGAGCGCGTAGCCGCCTGGGTGCGACTGCTGGAAGACGAGCACATCATGGAAAACGTGATTGCCTCGTACTACGTGGTTCCATTGCTGGGCGAATATGCGCCGCGCATCAATCCGCAGCAGTTGAAGAGTTCTCTGACCGACCGCACCGAGTGCGACCGGGTCGAGCGCATGATCCAGGAGCACGGCAAGTTGACGCCGAACAGTCTGTATGCGGCGGTGGCGAAAGTCGCCAGCTGCCGCGGCGCAGAACGGGCGAAAGTTGCGGCACGTTTCCTTGGAGACTTTTTCCACTATCACCGCGACTTGCGCCGGCTCGAGACTTTGAACTCCGCCCTGGACACCGTAAACCTGGTGGCCAACGAGCGCATTCAGGAACTGTCGCGCGTGAACGGAACGCTTTACGAGTTTCTGCTTCCCGAGGAACAGGGCCAGACCGATTCAGAGCGCGTGCTGCGCCACGTGGTGCTCAAAGCCGATGTGCGCGACTCGACGCGGCTGACGCGGACGATGATGGAGAAGGGCCTGAACCCGGCGTCCTACTTCAGCCTGAATTTCTATGATCCGGTAAATAAGCTGCTGGAAAAATATGGCGCGCGCAAAGTATTTCTGGAAGGCGACGCTATTATTCTCGCCATTCTGGAAAAAGAAGGCGAGCCTGGGCTGGCCGTAAGCCGCATGTGCGTGCTGGCGCGGGAGATCATTGAAATCGTCCGCGGCTATAACGAACTGATGCAGCGTTCGGGCATGCCCGGACTGGAGTTGGGCGTCGGCATCACGCTGCAGGAAGCCGCGCCACTCTACCTGATGGATGGCGAGCATCAGATTATGATTTCCGAGGCGCTGAACGAGAGCGATCGCTTGTCGTCCTGCAACAAGCGGGCACGCAAAGTCATGGAACCCCAAGCGGGCCCGTTCCACGTGTATGCCTTTCAGGCAGCGGAACTCGACGAGAACGGCAACCCGGAAGATGTGATTCTGAGCTTCAACCTGGGCGGAATTCGCATGAATGAAACCGCCTTCCGTAAGTTGGAGAAGGAAATTACGCTCGAGCCTTTGAAAGTGCGGCTGCCCGCTTCGGTCGCTTCCGACAAAGGCGAATACCGTCTGTTCAGCGCCACCGTCCCGGTGGATCGCGACATCTTCCGGACCATCGTGGTGCGCGAGAGCCGGATCCCACGGATCGATCCGGCCGACTTCTCGATCACGGGATGGACCGAACGCTCATATTATGAAGTATGCACAGATCCAGCGATTTACGCGGCGCTGGAAAAGCGACGGGGCGCCAGCGGCGGTTAGCGAATAAGCCTTAGATATTTCTACCTTCCAGCCTTTGATCCCTCTGCGCCCTGAAGAACCCTCTTGACGCGGCTTTCGGCGACGGTCACAATGTCGAGCCAGACGTAGACCGCGCATTTTCAGTCGCTCCCCGTGCCCGCGCGCCTCCATGTCAGAGGGCCCCAGAAATCAATGATCGATCCCCGTAACCTCGTTGTTTATGGAGGATAGTTATGACCCCAGCAAATTCTGTGAATCATAGCCTGCGCTGCCTAGCGTTAATTGCAGCGACGTGTGTCGCAGCCCAAGCAGCGTCCACCGTAACCACGGTCGCCGGCGGATACATCGGGGACGGAAAACCCGCGACTTCCGCCAGCTTTGCCGAACCAATCGGAGTGTCTCGAGACTCCCAGGGCAACCTCTACGTCAGCGACAGTTACAACTGCCGCATCCGCGTGATCAACGCCGCGGGGACGATCAGCACGTTTGCCGGCACAGGAATCTGCGGATTCAGCGGCGACGGAGGGCCGGCCAAATCCGCAAAAATCTCGAACTCCGCCGGCATTGCGCTCGCCCGCAACGGAAACTTGCTGATTACCGACGGATCGCGCATTCGGCAGATCACGCCGGGTGGAATCATCTCGACTGTGGCGGGAAATGGCACGTACGGATATTCAGGGGACGGCGGCCCAGCCACCAAGGCGACCCTCAACTATCCCCAGGGAGTTTTTGGCGACTCCATCGGCAACATCTATATCGCGGACAGCAATAACTACGTAGTTCGAAAAGTCAACCCGCAAGGAATCATCCAAACCGTCGCCGGCAATCACACCCCGGGATTCAGCGGAGACGGCGGCCCGGCCACCTCGGCCAGTCTCAGCTACGTGTTCAGCGTGGTCGCCGATGGCAAGGGCAACTTCTACATTGCGGACGGTAACGAACGAGTTCGCATTGTGAACCCGGCAGGAATCATCAATACCTACGCCGGAAATGGCACGTATGGAGATACAGGAAGCGGTGGCCCGGCCACATCGGCCTCCATCGGAATGGCCAACGGGTTGCTGCTTGGCGATGGCAAGTTATATATCAGCGCTCAGGTCATCTGGGCGGTCGACCTCAGCACGCAGATTATCAACATCACGGCGGGAAACGGGAACGTGGGCTTCAACGGGGATGGCAACACCGCGCTCTCCACCAGCTTTTCGAATCCAAACGGAATGGCATTCAAAAGCGCGGGTGCGCTTCTCGTAGTGGATTCGGGGAACGCCCGGCTCCGGCAGATCGCATCCAATCAGATCGTGAGCACAATCGCCGGCGGATATGTCGGCGACGAAGGAAAAGCGACGGCCGCCAGTCTGAATCTTTCCAGCTACCCTCCTCACATCGGGTTCGACCCGGCAGGCAATTTGTATATCGCCGATGGCGGCAACTGCCGCGTGCGAAAAGTATCCCCTGCAGGGGAAATCAGCACGTTTGCGGGCACTGGCATCTGTGGCTACTCGGGCGACGGCGGCCCCGCAACTTCAGCTATGCTGTTTTTACCGGGAGCGGTCGCCGCTGACAGCAATGGCAACGTTTACATTGCGGACACGGACAACAACGTCATCCGGAAAGTCGATAAGACGGGCACGATCACCACGTTCCTTACCACGCTCACCGCGTCCAACGGATTCACAGTGTCGGCCCGGGCCAACGCACTGGCCACTGACCATGACGGCAATCTTTACGCCTCGGATGGAACTTTCGCCGTCTGGAAAATCACTCCCTCGGCTTCCACCACGGTGGTCGCGGGAGTGTTGTACGACATCGGTTACAACGGCGATGGAATTCCGGCCACCTCGGCCTGGTTGTTTCTGCCCAACGGCGTGGCGGTGGACAGCGCGGGAAACGTCTACATTTCCGATTGGCTGAACGAGCGCATTCGCAAGGTCGATAGCGCCGGCATTATTTCAACCGTGGCGGGCAACGGGACGGGAGGCTTTAGCGGCGACGGCGGCCCCGCGACCTCCGCCATGCTCAGTCTTCCAACGGATGTCGCGCTCGACAGCAAGGGCAATTTCTACATCGCGGATTCGAGCAACGCGCGGGTTCGAATCGTCGACCCGTCCGGCACGATTGAAACCCTGGCCGGATCGGGCGACTTTTTCTACAACGGAAACAACCTTCCGGCAACCCAGACCAATATGTTTCCCACCGGTCTCGCGGTCAGCTCCGATCGAGTTTACATATGCGATGAAGGCTCTTTCCGCGTGCGGGAGATTGAGTGACGGGGCGCGTCGCGAAAGCGAGAGCGAGAGCGAAAGGAAGCGACTAGAAGTTTGTCCCCGGTGGCGGCGGGCGGAAGGGAATCTGGAATGTCGCCTCGACGTCGACCGGAGATCCGTTTTTAGTGGCGGGCTGAAATTGCCACTGTGCTACCGCCTGGCTGGCGAACCGGTCGAGGCGCTCGTCAACACTGCGTAGGATGCGCACATTTCCGACGGTGCCATCGGCCCGAATGATCGCGTAGAGAATCACGGTCCCGCCGACGTTCTGGCGCATCATTTGCAAAGGATAAGCGGGATCGACCTTCCGGATCGCCGCGGGCTGGGTGAGTTCCGCAGCGGGCGCGTCGTGATTGCTTGAATCATGATTGCTTGATTCGTGATCATTTGAGTCGTGATTATCTGAATCGTGATTATTCGAACCGTGGCCGAGTTCAGCAAAGCGAATCACCCAACTGCCGGCAGCAGAATTCAGATTCGGCATGTTCATGGTGAGGGAATAGAACTTGCGGTTGCCGAAAACCTGTCGTTCGACGTCGGAAAGCTTGGCCGTGCTTTCAGATCGCATTCCGCGAGACGGATCGCCATTCAGGCGCGGCGAGCGCACGCTCGCCACAAGATTTGGGTTGACGGAGTTGGCCGAGTTGCTCGAGGCTGAACCCGGCTTGGGATCGCCCGCGACGGGCGAGGATTTCGCGGCCGTGCTTCCCACGTAGAGTCCGGCCGGAACATCGCTGCTTCCTTTCCGCTTTGATCCGCCCGCACTTTCTTTGCCGCTGCCAGACGCCGCAGGCTGTCCCTTGGGCGTGGCGGCGAACGCGCCGCGACGATTGCCTTGAGGTGGGCTCGCCGGCGCATCGACCGCGGGATGGAGGCTCAACGCAATCACACGCCCGCGCCCTCCAAAGGACTCTCCGGAAGTACCCGCGCCAGAAACTGACGGAGGCGGAGGAACAACTTGCGCCGTACCGAGGCCGACGCCGGAGGATCGAGATGCGGACCGGGACCGCTGTTCGCTAACCGCGAGCCGCGGCGCCGGGGCAATCACAGCGCTCCGGCCGATATTCAAGTCTCCCCGCACACGAGTGGATGCGCTCTCCACGCTGGGCGGAGGCGCGATCACCGCAAGTTGCGGAGCCCGTAAAGCAGCCGCGTTCGGAGCCGACGGGTTGGGCGGCGGAGCGACCACGGATGTCTCCATCAAAGATGAATTCCGGCGATGCGCAAGATAAGCCGCGTCCGGCGGCGGAGTCACAACGGAGTTATCCAGGTGGGGCGCGATGCGTGTAAGCTCGGCGGCGAGCGTCAGGGGCACGGGAGGAATCGCAAGCCGCGGTTTCTGCATCTTTTCCGACCAGGCCACAATGTTGGGCAGCTCAACATCCTGCTTCAGCTTCACCTTGGGCGGGGTGACGATGGTCTGGGCGCGGTCGTCGGCTTCGCGCGGAACAGAAATTATGGGTTGTAGCGACAGCGCCTGGCGGGACAGCTCCTGTTGGGACGAGTCTCGATCGGCTTTCCGGTGCCGCGCCGCCTGAGCACTGCGAGTATCGAGTGGAGGAAGGTATTCCGAAGCCTGATAGACCACCTGCGAGCGGTCGAAGGCCGACTTCGCCACCACCTGAGGCTGCATGGCGAAGAAGCGGGTGAGCCCGATCAGCAGCCCGAATACGATGACGTGATAAGCGCCGGATTGAAGAAAGCGCTTCCAGGGCAGCGGACGCTTGACGAATACATCGGGCCAGAAAGGCGCCGGTGCGGAACGAAGTTCGAGCGGCGGAAGGGACTGCGGAAAGATGAAGTCACGCAGATTTCCGAAGAAGACGCGCGGCCAGGAAGGCATCTCGACCAAAAGCCTCAGAACGGGCGCGGGTTGCCGGATTTCGACAGGAGCTGGGGCTGCGGTCATCTTCATCTATATTAGATGCGCGACAAGGTCTCGCGATATCCGGAAGGGCATCGAATTCCCGGCATCGGCCGGCGCATCTCGCGCGAAAAGACCGTTTATAATCTTGTGTTTCGGCATTCTGCCGCATTTCTGACAGTAAGGACACACTTTGCTCGATTTCCTGGGAGATCTCCGACGAACTCATATGTGCGGGACGCTGCGCCCCTCCGACGCCGGCAAGAAAGCCGTGCTCATGGGATGGGTGAACCGGCGGCGCGACCTCGGCAACCTCATCTTTATTGATTTACGCGACCGCACCGGCGTGACCCAGGTTGTGCTCAACCGCGAACGGGACGCCGCGGCGCACGACAAGGCCAACAGCGTGCGCAACGAATATGTCATCGCCGTAATCGGCACGGTGAAGTTGCGCGACGCCGACACGGTGAACAAAAACATTCCGACCGGAGAAGTAGAGTTGGTCGCCGACGAGATTCGCATTCTGAACGAATCGAAGCTGCCGCCATTCCTGCCTTCGGACACAGCTCTGACCAACGAAGAAACGCGGCTGAAGTATCGCTACATCGATCTGCGCCGCGACGTGATGCAGTTCAACATTGAGACGCGGCACAAAGTAGCGAAGGCAATCCGCGATTATCTTTCGGCGCAGGGATTTTTCGAGATCGAAACGCCATTCATGACGCGTTCCACGCCGGAAGGCGCGCGCGATTATCTCGTGCCCAGCCGCGTGCAGCCGGGGACGTTTTACGCCCTGCCGCAGTCGCCGCAGTTGTTCAAGCAGATTCTGATGATCTCGGGATTCGACAAATATTTTCAGATTGTGCGCTGCTTCCGCGACGAAGACCTGCGCGCCGACCGCCAGCCGGAGTTCACCCAGATCGATCTGGAAATGACGTACCCGCAGCCGGAGCGTGTCTGGGAAGTGGTCGAAGGATTTCTCAC
>JBELAE010000439.1:0-4333 GCA_049509155.1 Candidatus Sulfotelmatobacter sp. | reverse complement strand
GCTCCTGCTCTCAAACTCCGTACAGAACGCGATGACTGGGCCCGACACTTCGCTCCTGGGCGGGGCGGTCGCGGCCGGTACGCTGCTGATTCTGAATTATCTCGTCGCGAATGTTTCCGGCGGAAACCGGCGCGTCCGGCGCCTGATCGAGGGCGAGCCTTCACTCCTGGTCCATGACGGCAAGGTTATTGACTCTCACATGGCGCGCGAGCACGTCAGCATGGACGAGTTGCACCGCGCCCTGCGGGAGCACGGAATCAATGCACGTGATCAAGTCGCGCTGGCTGTGCTCGAGGTGGATGGCTCGATCTCATGCCTGAAATATGACGAGATCAAAGCGGACGCCAACACGCACCTGGTGCGGCGGAAGGGGATTCAGAGGAAGCAATAGGGCGAAGGCCGCTGTAAAGTCTAGGGACAGAGCACGTGTGGGGACGGGCACCTTCGCCCGTCCCGCCAAGCGCAGCGCGTCGAGCTGCCACCACAACGTGATGGTCTTCCGCGCCGACAGTAAGCTTCCCTCACTCCACTGCCACAAACTTCAAACACACTGGCGATCCCACTTCGAGTACCTGGCCGGTCGGGGTCAGTTGGCCGGTTTTCTGATCGATGCGGAAAATAACAATATTGTCTGACTTCTGATTTTCCGCGAACAGAAGCACGCCCGTCGGATCGATCTCGAAGCTGCGCGGTTCCTTGCCTCCGGTATGAACGATGCCTACGAGCGCCAGCGTTCCCTTGCTTTGGTCGATTGTATAGATGGCGATGCTGTCGTCGCCGCGGTTCGAGGCGTAGAGAAACTTTCCGGAAGGATGCACGGCAATTTCCGCGTCATCGTTGCGGCCTGTGAAATCTTTCGGCAGGGTCGTGACCGTTTGTAAGACTTGCAGTCGTCCGCCGGCTGCATCGTTCGAGAATGCCGTCACGCTGTGCCCCATCTCGCTGACCACGTAGGCGAATTTGCCGTCGGGGCGAAGCACGAAGTGGCGCGGGCCGGAGCCGGCAGCGAGCTTGGTGAATGGAGGATCATTCAGGGCGAGCGACCCTTTGGCGCTGTCGAACTTGTAGACGAGCAGCTCGTCGAGGCCGAGATCGTCGACCATGGCGAAGCGATTGTCGGGTGAGAGGTCGATCGAATGCGCGTGTGGTCCCTCCTGCCGCGTGGGATTCGTGCCGTGGCCGGTGTGCTGCACAAATGCTGACGCTTCGCCCAGTTTTCCATCGGCGAGCACAGGGAACACCGCCAGGCTGCCACCCGTGTAGTTCGCCACCATCACATATTTCCCCGTTCTGTCGACAGTGATGTAGCAGGGGTCGGCGCCGCGAGAAGGCACCTCGTTCAGGAAAGTCAGCTTGCCCGTCGCACGATCAATAGAAAACGCGCTGACGCCGCCACTGTTGGGGCCTTTGTAGTTGCCGACTTCGTTCACCGCGTAGAGGAAGCGGCCGTTCGGGTGGAATGCCACAAACGATGGATTCGTAGTTTCCGCCGCGAGCCCAAGCGGCGTGATCTGGTACGTTTTGCCGTCATATTGATAGGCATAAATGCCCTTGCTCTTGCTGCCGTCTTCGGTGTAGGTGCCGACGTAGAAGAGATATTTGCTCGAGTATTGCGCAGGAGCAGCGGCTGCGAGCAGGACAGTGAGGAGGAAGGCCGCGATCAGCAGCGCGACAGGAAGAAAACTCCGGGATATTCTCATCCCGCTATAAAAGCGCAATCGGGGCGATTTAGGCAAGCGCGAGTGTGTCGCGGCTCAACCAGCCGCGCGTAGAGCGTCATTTGTCTACCTCGTCAGCGTTACCGGCACAGTCTCGTTATACGGCCAGATAACCACACTCGTGGTCGTGCGTTGATTGAACGCGTCCAGAGCCACGGGAAAGGCGACGATGACGGTTCGCACGACAGTTTCTCCGGGCTGAACCTTAACCTCGGGCGCAAGAGCTGGCTGCGCGCCGTTCTTCAACACTGGAAAAGCCTGAAAGTATCGATCGAAATCGATGGCGGAGACCGCGTCGGCGGTGGTTTCTCCGCCGGTTGTTTTGATGGTGCCTTGCAGCGTACGAACGTAAAGAGCCTTCTCGCTGGTGTTGCGTAGCGTAAAAGTCAACGCGACCATGGTGGAACTCTGCCCGGGAATTTCCACGGCAACTACATTGTCGAGAGAACCCGAGGCCTGCGGCTTGGCGCGTTTGACGAAGGAAGCGATCAACACGACGACCAGCACCCCGGCGACGGCGAACAGCACAATCTTGGCCGGGGGAAGATTCTTCTTCGCGGTGCCGTATTCCTCGCCAATGTTGATGGTTGGGCCAGCGGGAACGGCTGGCGGTTTCGGCGCGGGAGCGGGATTCTGATCAGGCATGGGCGTTTGTCTTACGCGCTGATTCTAACGCTTCCTACGAAGAGGAAGCGACCTAGTCGCTGCCGATCGCCATTGGTTTCGACTCTCTATTCATTCCCCTCATTTGCGGGGCGGGCAGCAGGGATCTCGGCCACGACCTCCAAATTGCGGTCACCGCTCTTCCAGACCTGCTCTCGTATCGGCCGCGGCATAATAACGCATCCTTGTGACGCGCATCCTGGGGAGTCGATTGAGTCTCCGTGCATAAGAAAGCCGCTGCGGCCGAAAGTCTGCGTGTCGGCTTCAGGCTTTAGCGTCAATACATATGGACCGTGGTCTGCCGTATTGGCCGGGGGGCCGGCGATAGTCCAGCCGCCTTGTGGAATGGGCCCGACATTGGGCACACGCTCCATGTCCGGATTATTCTTGCCAGATCCGGCTCCGGAATAGCCCGTCGCCACGGGCTTGCCATCTTGCTGCAGTTCGCCGGTCTTCTGCGCGTAGGTCCAGGCCAATGCCTGGAGGTCAATTACGGGAGTTTCAGTTGTTTTCCTTCGATACGCCATGGGCTCTCCTAAATCGTTTGGTTCGATTAGCCCAGTATTGGCGGTTCGAAAATCTCGAGCAAGGTTGTTTGAACATGCCAGAGCTGTGGAAAACTCATACTTTCAGGAAACACCTAGACCCGGTCACCAACAGTGCTTCATGGCCTTCGCGAATTTCTGAGCAGGCAGAGTGTTGAGCACATCGTCCTTGGTGAGCCAGGCGCGGCGGGCTTGCAGGATGCCGTAGCGGATTTTTTCCATGTGCGACGTGTGGTGAGAGTCGGTGTTGATCACGATCTTCACGCCTTGCTGTTTGGCCTGGCGGAGATGCACATCGTTCAGGTCGAGGCGGTCGGGATAAGAATTCAGCTCCATCGCAACTTTATGTTTCACTGCCGCGGTCAGCACGGCATGCATGTCGAACGCATAGGCGTCGCGGCGCAGCTGGATGCGGCCGGTGGGATGTCCAATGATCGAAGTATTTGGATTCTCGATAGCCTTGAGCAGGCGCTCGGTCATCTTCGCCGCTTCCTGATTGAAGACCGAATGCACGCTGGCAATGACCAGGTCCATCTGTGCCAGCACGTCGTCGGACAAATCGAGATCGCCTTCGGCGAGGATGTCGACTTCAATGCCGGCAAAGATCGTAATGCCTTCGATCTGCTTGCCGGCCGCGCGAATGCGCGCGATGTGCTCGACGGCGCGTTTGTCGTCTAGCCCGTTGGCGAAGGCGAGATTCTTGGAGTGATCGGTGATGGCCATGTACTGGTAGCCGCGCGCTTTGGCGGCGTCAGCCATTTCTTCAATCGTGTTCTTGCCGTCGGTTTCGACGGTGTGCATGTGGACGTCGCCCTTGAGATCGGCCTGTGTGATCAACTGCGGCAGGGCATGATTTTGGGCGAGGTCGATTTCGCCGAGATTCTCCCGCATCTCGGGCGGAATATAGTCGAGCTTCAGCTTGGTGTAAATTTCCTCTTCGGTCTTTCCCGCGACCGGCTTTCCGCCTTCGAGTTCGGCCAGGCTGTACTCGTTGAGCGTGTAACCCATCTTGAGGGCGCGTTGGCGAAGGGCCACGTTGTGGGCTTTCGATCCGGTGAAGTACTGCATGGCCGCGCCGAAAGATTCGGGGGGTAGAAGCCGAACATCGACCTGCATGCCGCTGCGCAGGTGAAAGCTGATCTTGTTGTCGCCGCTGGCGATGACGTCCATGAGCGGCGGATATTTTGCGACGTAGGCGATGGCTTGCTGGCGGCCTTCTTCGGTGGTGCAGGCTTTTCCCGTGACGAGAATGTCGAGATCGCCCACGGTTTCGCGGCCGCGACGCAGCGACCCGGCGGGCGTGATCTTGTCGATGCCGGGAAACTTTTCGAGATATTCGGTGATTTTTTCAGCCTCCGCTTCGGCGGCGTCGATGAGAAAGCGGCCGCTGATGCGGCGGTAATCTTC
>JBELAE010000438.1:0-4336 GCA_049509155.1 Candidatus Sulfotelmatobacter sp. | reverse complement strand
TACGAGACCACGGTGATGCCGGGACCGCAGGCGCAGGTGGCGATGGTGGTGCTGGATCCGCACACGGGCGCGGTGCTGGCGCTGGTGGGAGGTCGGGACTACGGCTGGAGCCAGTTGAATCACGCAGTGGCGAAGCGGCCTACGGGATCGATCTTCAAACCGTTTGTGTATGCGGCAGCCATGAACACCGCGCTCGATGGATCGCAGACCGTGCTGACGCCCGCCTCGACGGTGACCGACGAGCCCTCAAGCTTCGCCTATGGTGACCAGATTTATGAGCCGCGGAATTATAAAGAGGAATATCGCGGGGAAGTCACGCTGCGCTACGCGCTGGCCAATTCGCTGAACAACGCGACCGTGAAGGTGGCCGAGCAGGTGGGCTACGACAAGGTTGCGGACCTGGCGCGGACAGCCGGAATTGCGTCGGTAAAGGCGACGCCGGCGATGGCGCTGGGGTCCTACGATGCGTCGCCTCTGGACATGGCGGGGGCGTACACGTCATTCGCGAATAATGGGGTGCGGCTGTCGCCGATCCTGCTGCGTTCGGTGCGGGATGGCAAGGGCGACGTGATCGCGAACTACACGACGGACCAGCGGCCGGTGCTCGATCCGCGGATTGCCTACGTCATGACCAATATGATGGAGGGCGTGATCAACAACGGGCTGGGATATACGGCGGTGCGGCTCCGGGGTTTTATGCTACCGGCGGCGGGCAAGACGGGCAGTTCGCATGACGGTTGGTTCGCGGGGTATACCTCGAATCTGCTGTGCATTGTCTGGGTGGGGTATGACGACTACAGCGATCTGCGCTTGAGCGGTGCGATGACGGCCGCGCCCATCTGGACTGAGTTTATGAAGAAGGCGGCGGTGCTGCCACAGTACGCCGGGATGAGGGAGTTTCAGCAGCCGACGGGCGTGGTGGATGTGCAACTGGATAAGCTTACGAACCGGCTGGCCACGCCCAGCTGCACCGACGATTATGTTTCCGCGTTCGTGGCCGGTACGGAGCCGCATGATACCTGCGACGCGCAAGCGGGAATGAAAGGCTTCTTTTCGCGCATGTTTGGGGGCGATAAGGCGGTACAGCCGCAGTCGGCTCAGGCGGTGAATGGGCAGGATCCGAACAATCCTCAGGACGCCAATCAGGACCCCAAGAAGAAAAAGGGGTTATTTGGCAAGATTGCGGGAATATTTAAGGATGATAAAGCGCCGGCTCCGGTGTCTAAACCAGTAGATGGCGGGCAGACGGCGCCGCATTGAGGGGGTTCGGGGGGTAACAGCAGAAACAGCGGGAAAAGCAGGAAAAGCAGGTCCCTCCACTCCGCCGTCGCTGGCGCTCCGGCTCCGGTCGGGATGACAACGCGGGAGGGTGACCCCACTTACAAATTCTTCGCCGGATGCCTAAAACTGTGCCAGAATGTCTGCACTAGCTGGGGGTGGCTTATGTCGTCCTGCCCGAGAAAGTTGCTGGTTCCCGTCTCGCTTCTCACCATTTGCGTCTTCGCCCTGTCGAGTGTGTCGTTGGGGCAGGCTTCGCATTCCGAACAAGTGCAAGTCATGCCGCCGCTGCTGCGGATGACCGATCCTCCGGCGGCGGATGCGACCGCGGCCGCCCTGGAGTCGCGAGCGGATCAGTTGCGCGCCGAAAAACTGTTTCTGGACGCGCTCGACTACTATCGCGCCGCGCTCGGCAAGCAACCGAACTCGGCGGGGTTGCTGAACAAGATGGGAATTACCAACCTGATGATGCAGCGCAATCACGAGGCGATGAAGGCCTTCGAGCGGGCGATCAAGGCCAACCGCGCATTTGCCGACGCTTACAATAATCGCGGAGTGGTGTACTACGAAGAGCGGCGATACGGCGCGGCGGTGAAGGAGTACCGCCGGGCGATTGCGCTGGACGGCAATTCGGCGTCGTTCTACAGCAATCTGGGTGCGGCGCTTTTCGCGAAGAAAGAATTCGATCCGGCGGTTCTGGCCTACGAGCGGGCGGTGGCCATTGATCCTGATGTGTTTGAGCGGACTTCGCGCGTGGGAGTGCAGGCGCAGCTGCCCAGTCCGGGAGATCGCGCCCACTACGATTTCACCGTGGCGCGACTCTACGCCAAGATGGGCTACTCGGACCGTTCGCTGGAATATCTGAAGAAGGCGATGGAGGAAGGATACAAGGATCTTAGTCGTGTGTATAAGGATGAAGAATTCGCCGAGTTGCGAAAAGATAAACGCTTCACGGAACTGATGGCTGCGAAACCGCCAGCGTTGCCGGAATAAGGTCCCCGGATTAAACTCGCCGATGTTTCGCAGTTCGGGGTGCGTGGATGACCGATGTCTTTCTCTGCGAAGATTTTACAAAGGTTTACAAAAATAGACGGAAGAATGCCGGATTCCAGTGTTTAATTTTCCTACATACTCCTGAAAACAACAGGGTGAGTAAGGAGAAACGGTAACCCATCGGATGCTGACCCGAGCACGCCCCAAGCAAGCATCCGGTGGGTTTTTCTTTTTGGCTGTTGGCTTTTAGCTCGTGGCTCTTGGCTTGAACCCAAACGGAAAGCGGGAGCGCAAGGTCGGATCTGAATTTCCCAGGCGTGAGTTTTTTTCTGCTTTCTAGCTGCGCTGGTTCGGCCTACTAAAAGCTAAGAGCCAAGGGCCAAGAGCTAAGAGCGCTTTCCCACACTGTGCTGGCCGAGATACTCCTCCACAGCTTTCTTCCATTTGCCTTGCGCTTTCAGGATGAACTCGACGGCGTCGCGGAGAGCGCCTTCGCCGCCGGCGTGGGGCGTTACGTAGTGGGCTTCCTTTTTCACTTCCGCGCGGGCGTTTTTTACGGCGATGGCGAGGCCTGCGGCGCGCATGGCTGGCAGGTCGATGACGTCGTCGCCGACGAAAGCGGCTTGCTCGGGCTTGAGACCTTCCTGTTTCACCACTTCTTCAAAACACGCCCGTTTGTCCTGAATGCCTTGATGGACGTGGTCGAGCTTCAGGTCGCGGGCGCGGAGAGCGACGGTTTCGGAAGCGCGCCGGGTGATGAGTCCGCTTTTGAGTCCGGCGATGCGGCACAGCGAGGAGGCGACGCCATCGTGGGCGTGGAATCCTTTGACCTCGATCTGGCTTTGGGCGGTGCGCTGTGGGGATGACGGGCTCGGCATTTTCGCCGATTCTTCGGGATTCTCTTCGGGAATGAAGAAGAGCTTGCCGTCGGTGAGGACGCCGTCGACGTCGAAGAGGAGGATTTTGATCTTGCGGGCACGGGCCTGAGGGGAAAGTTTGGGCATCGCAGGAATTTTAGCAGCCGTGCGGCATTTGACGGGCCAGCCCGCGCGGGGCGAGAGCAGGACGGGCAGAAGAAGGGTCATTGAGTGCTATCGATTTAACAACAACTATCGCCATAGGAGATAATTCCGCATGCTGAAAGCCGGAGTAAAGCGTATGTGGATGTATAAGGCTGTGGGACTGTTTGTGTTTCTTGTCGCCCCGGTTTTGATCTCCCAGAGCAACCTGCCTGAGGGAGTGAGCGGCATCGTGATAGACGAAGACACCGGCAGACCTGTGGAAGGTGCCTTCGTCGTTCTCCGTGATTACCAGCAACTAACCCAGAGTTATGTCTCTTCGAAATGGGAGAGTCCGACAGCGGCGGATGGAAGTTTTACATTCGTTGTGCGAAAAGGGTGCTACGACATCCTCGTCTCTGCAAACGCTCGGTTTCTTCCCTTCGCCAAGCGAATCTGTAGTCGGGCTGAACCGGCTGAGCGTCCTTTGGTCCTAACGATCAAGCTGAAAGCGGACCCGCATCCAATATTGCTGCAGCGTTGACGGATTTCTCGCTCGAAGCGAACAATTTACGAAACTATGATTTCGGGCTAGAATATTCCGATGCCGTTCATTCCTGAATCGCTGGCCTGGGCTCACCCTCTCGTGGCGGATTGGTTTGTGGGGAAGTTTGGGACTCCGACCGAGCCGCAGGAGCAGGGGTGGCCGCATATTCTGGCGGGGCGGACTACGCTGATCTCGGCGCCTACCGGATCAGGGAAAACTCTCGCGGCGTTTCTCGCATGTATTGACCGGCTGGTGCGCAAGGCGCTGGCTGGGGATCTTGCCGACCGGACAGAAGTTCTCTACGTTTCTCCGCTCAAGGCGTTGGGCAACGACATTCAGAAAAATCTGGAAGGGCCGCTCAGCGAGATTCTGGCGCTGGCGGGCGAGCGCGGGCTGCTGATGCCGGAGATTCGCACCGCGGTGCGCACCGGCGACACACTGCAACCGGAGCGGCGGGCGATGCTGAAACGGCCTCCGCATATTTTGGTGACGACGCCGGAGTCGCTCTACATTCTGCTGA
>JBELAE010000437.1:0-4340 GCA_049509155.1 Candidatus Sulfotelmatobacter sp. | reverse complement strand
TCGAGCCGGTCGTACCCGTGGCAACATCCGCGGCATTGATGGTCGCCGTAGCCTCGCCGCTCGAAATGACCTCGGTCAGACGCGGCGACCCGTTCCAGTTCACCACCGCCGTCGACTTGAATCCCGCACCATAAACCGTGAGCGTGAAACTCTTGCTGCCCGGAGCCGTGCTCACGGGAATCATCGACTGCACCAGCGGCACCTGCGAAAACGCGCTCCCCGCCACCAGAAGTACGAACCCAGCCGCATGGACGAACCAGTTCGATCTCATCACGCCCCTCCGCATTCTGCTTCGGACCCTATACGAAAGCGGACTCCTCGGCAAGAATCAAGGCTGACAACCGGGTGGTCGGCGTCCCACTACCATTCCACTCACCATTTTCCGCAACTCCGATTTGCCTCAATCCTCCCCCGTCTCTAGAATGAAGAATCACTCATAAGAGAGTGCCGGAGATGCTGGCCGGACAGACTTACCCGAGAAACTTATGATTCATTTCCCCGTTCCTGAGGCGCTTACTTTCGATGACGTCCTTCTGCTGCCCGCCCGCTCCGACGTAATTCCCGCGCAGGCCTCGACGCAGACGCAACTCACCCGCAACATCAGCCTCAACATTCCCATCGTCAGCGCCGCCATGGACACCGTGACCGAGTCGCACATGGCCATCGCGCTGGCCCAGCAGGGCGGCCTCGGAATTATTCACCGCAACCTGACCATCGACCAGCAGGCCAACGAAGTCGACAAGGTGAAGCGCTCGGAAAGCGGCATGATCGTCGACCCCGTCACCATGTCGCCCACCGACCGGGTCAGCGACGCGCTCGAAGTCATGCGCAAGTACAAAATTTCCGGCGTCCCCATCACCGAACACGGCAAGCTGGTCGGCATCCTCACCAACCGCGATCTGCGCTTTGAAACCCGCTTCGACATTCCCATCGATAAAGTGATGACCAAGAAAAACCTCATCACCGTACCTGTGGGAACCACGCTCGAAGAAGCCGAAAAGATTCTTCACGAGCATCGCGTGGAAAAACTTCTCGTGGTCGATGACAAGTACAACCTGAAAGGCCTGATCACGGTCAAAGACATTCAGAAGAAACTGAAATATCCCAACGCCGCCAAAGACCCGCAAGGCCGCCTGCGGGTAGGCGCAGCCATCGGCGCCACCGGAGATTTTCTCGAACGCGCCCAGGAACTCGCGGAAGCCAAAGTCGACGTGCTGGCCATCGACAGCGCGCACGGCCATTCCAGCAAAGTTCTCGACGCCGTAAAACTGGTGAAACAGAAGTTGCCCCACATCGAACTGCTGGCTGGCAACGTCGCCACCTTCGACGGCGCGTGCGAACTCACGCGCGCCGGCGCCGACGGCATTAAAGTCGGCATCGGCCCCGGTTCGATCTGCACCACGCGCGTCGTAACCGGCGCCGGCGTGCCACAGATCACGGCCATCGCGGAAGCTTACCGTGCCACCAAAGATTCCGGCGTCCCCATCATCGCCGACGGCGGCATCAAGTACTCCGGCGACGTCACCAAAGCCCTAGCCGCGGGCGCGAGTGCCGTCATGATCGGATCGCTCTTCGCCGGCACCGACGAAAGTCCCGGCGAATTGATTCTGTATCAGGGCCGCTCTTTCAAATCCTATCGCGGCATGGGCTCGATCGGCGCCATGGCGCAAGGCTCAAGCGAGCGCTACTTCCAGAGCATGGACGGCGAATCCTCGGCCGCTTCCGCTGGGGATGGCGACGGCAACGGCAACCGCCTCAACAAACTCGTCCCCGAAGGCATTGAAGGCCGCGTTCCCTACCGAGGTTCCGTGGCCATGATCGTCCACCAGATGGTGGGCGGATTGAAGTCCGGCATGGGCTACTGCGGCTGCGCGACAATTGCGGAACTCTTGCAGAAAACCCGCTTCGTCCGCATCAGTGGTGCCGGCCTCCGCGAAAGCCACGTCCACGACGTAATGATCACCCGCGAGGCCCCAAACTATGCCATCGAATAAACGGGTCGACCGCCTGGGCAGTAAAGAAAATAGGAAAAATAAGAAAGCCGTGGGTGCCGCATGTCTCGCGTATTTTGCGAGACGTGGGAATTCCGGAACTGCGGGTCCTTCCCCGGCTTGAGCACCGATCGCCACCATCTCCTGAAGGCCTGGATCGCGGCCATTCTGTGGCTGATCGTTATCTGCATTGAATCGACCGCCTATCTCTCCGCGCACAACACCAGCCGCTTCCTCTTCCCCGTGTTGCATTATCTGTTCGGCATGGATTGGGAACACTTCGAGCCCTGGCACTTCTTCATCCGCAAGTCAGGCCACGTCGTCGGTTACGGCCTGCTGTGTATCCTTCTGTTCCGTGCCTGGAGAGAAACCTTGCCGGCGCCGGGAAATCCTAAGTGGACGTGGCGCTGGGCCACCATCGCAGTGTTGGGAACTGCGCTGGTCGCAAGCCTCGACGAGTGGCACCAGAGTTTCATCCCCTCGCGCACCGGAACGGTACGCGACGTTCTGCTCGACACTTGCGCCGGCATTGGGGCGCAGATGCTGATATTTCTGTGGGTCACACTGCGGACATCGCGCGAAACCACCTAAAATCTAACCCTTGTTTTATGTTTAGCAGGTTAGGATGGCCGACCGCCCTGGCCACTAACCGCTATATCGGGTTATGCCGGTTAGGAGTTCCCTCATTTGGCTTTTTCCGGTAGCTGAAGGTTGAGAACTGGAAGCTGTCTCTCAGTACATCGCGTCGTACTTGGTCACAGCCCACTCGCCACCCTTGTTCTCGACGGTGACGGTGAACAGGTCCTGATCGATTCCAGACTGAGTCGGGCCGGCGTTGCTGGGGCGCTTGCCGCGATAGTGCAGGATGACCAGGGGCGGCGCATCTTCCCAATCGACCAGCTCCCACGAGAGCAGTGGGTGCTCTGTCTCAGATTTGCAGATGTAGCGGGCATATTTCTTGTGGTAGTCATGCTCCCACTTGGTGAGCAGCTCGTCGCAGTGGCCGTCGCGGATGTCGCGCAGAAATTTGTTCGCCGCGTGCTCGGTAGACCGGTCCCGCAGGGGATTCATCTTGATGCTCACTGGCAGTCCGGTCAGCGGATCATGATCCTCCGACCGCGCCAATACCGGTCCCTGACTGCTCAGCCAGTACAGATAGCCGACAAACACTCCCACCACAAGAACTCCGGCGGTGGCGGCAATACCGATCTGGGTGCGAGTGAAGGCCATCAAGGGAAGTTTAAGGATTTGGCAAGAGCTAGGGAAGATTACTAGTGGGAGAGGCGGGACATGTACGAGTGCGGCAGTCGCGGAAACGCCAGAAAAGCCAGAAAAGGAAAGAGGCGCAGCCCCTGAGCCGCGCCTCTCAGAAAAAACAGAAACAACTACTCTTTCTTGTCGCCGCCTTCAGCCGGGGCCGTTTCGCTTTCAACCTGGGCCTGCGCCTCGGCCTCTTCCATGGCTTTCTTGGCTTCGGCGGCTTTCTTGGAGCGAGCCTCGGCGCGCTTTTCTTTTTTCTCGTCGAGAATTTTCTCGCTGCCAAGCAACTCGAGGAAGGCCTTGTCGGCGCCGTCACCCTTGTTCCAGTGAGTGCGGATGATGCGGGTGTAGCCGCCTTCGCGGTCGCCGAAACGCGGGCCGACCGTGTCGAACAGCTTTACCACAGCCTCATCGGTCATGAGGTAAGCGGCCGCCAGACGGCGGGCGGCGAGGTCGCCGCGCTTGCCGAGAGTAATCATTTTCTCAACCAGTGGCTTCGCGGCCTTGGCCTTGGGAACGGTCGTCTCGATGCGCTCTTCCACGATCACCGAGGTGACCAGGTTGCGCAGCAGTGAGCGCCGGTGGGCGGTGTTCCGTCCGAGTTTGTAACCTGCAACTTTGTGACGCATCTTCGAACCCTCAGGGGCTAAAGCCCCGATTCTTTTTGCCTCTGACGGCACGGATTACGCCGTGCCGTTCCTAAAGCTACTTCTGAGAACTACTTCTAAAAGGGACTTCTGAAAGCTGCTCCTGAAAATCAGCAGGGAACTTATTACCCTATGACCTTCTCGAAGAAGTGGGCAGTTTTCTTGCCAGCCTCCTCGGTGTAGTAGACCGTAACCTTCGCGGATTTCTCAGTCCCCTTCGCGATGTCCTTGCCCGCGTCGGCCACGGCGTGATCGGACAGGCGAAATGTTTCTTCGGTACCGTCCGCCGTCTTGACCGCCAGGGTTTTGGCGCCGCGATCAATATGGGTGACGGTTCCGTCCACCGCATGAATGCCATCTTTGCCGACTTTATCGACCTCGACCGCCGTCTTTTCCGTGCCCTTGGTGGTGTAGTGCGCCACCACTTCGGTGCCTTCGGTCA
>JBELAE010000436.1:0-4353 GCA_049509155.1 Candidatus Sulfotelmatobacter sp. | reverse complement strand
TCCCGCCCTACCCGCAGGCTTTGGCGCGATCCTGGCCCGCGCCTGAGCCTCCACATACGCTCGCACCTGATCCTTGGCCAGCGCCACCACCTGCTGACGCCGCTCTCCCTCTTCGTCCTTCAGCCACTCGAAGGTAAACGACTTGGGCTGGGGCCCACTCGCATCCGAAATTGCGGGAACCGTATCCACCGGTCCCTTGTCGGCCACAGCCGCCTTCCCTGCATCCGCTCCCGCCGTTGTACCGGACGCCGCGGCGCCCGGTTTGCTGTACCCCGGCACCTCATCCTCAGGCAGCGGTTCGACCGGCTTTCCGCGCCGCAGTCGCGGCCGGTTGCTTTCATCCGCTCCGCTGTCAGACGTCGCCACGTTCGAATGGTCGACCGACTTGGCATCGCCTGCCTTGGCGTCCGTCCCCTTGGATTCGCCAGCCTTCGCCCCGCCAGGCGCCGCAGGAGCAGGTGACCCTGTCCCCGATTCTGTTTGGCCCGAAGGAGCAGAACCGCCCGATGGCGACGAAGCCGGCGCCGGATCGCTCCTTTTCAAACGTGGAGGTTCATCCCCTGAGCCAGACGTTCCCGTGGTTTGAGATGGAGTGGTTTGAGAAGGAGTGGAAGGCACAGAAGTACCCGGTGTCGAAGCCGGTACCTTCGCTTTCGCCGGGTCCCGGGTCAACCGCGGTGGCGCATCGCTCGAGTCGATCCCCACCGGCACTGTGTCCGCCTTGAGCGTCGTCTTCGCCGGTTCACTTCCCACCGGTGTCCATTTCCCGGTCGCGATCCACGGACTCAGCACATTCACGGCTCGGCTGTGCAGCGCGTTGTTCACCGTAAACAGCCCCAGGGAACTGCCCGTGCGTTCCCCCTCATAGACCGTCCCCGGCTCCAGCGCCATCGGCACGGGATCCGCCTTGTACTCGGTTGCATCCCAGAACTTGCCATTGATCAGAATCGCGATCGGCACCAGCGTTACCTTCCCGCTCCCCGTCATCTGCAGCACTCCCACCGCTCGCGGCCCAACCTCTTTCTTGCCCGCAACTTTCCGCTCTCCCGGAATGATCTGCGGCCGCTCTTCCTGCGCCGCCGCGAAGCCGCTCCAGCACACGAGGCCAACCAGCAGCGTGGCCACAATCGTTCGGCGATGCAAAATTCCGCCGCGCAAGATGAAGTGTAAAATCTTGATGGAACCAGGCTGGCTGGATGCCGCAGCAGCGGCATTCCCGGCATTCGACTTCGATCCCGGAGAAATTCCCATGAACATCAATGATAAGGCTCCCGACTTCACTTTGCAGGACGAGAACGGAAAAGAAATCGCGTTGAAGGATCTGCGCGGCAAAACCATCGTTCTCTACTTCTATCCCCGCGCCGACACGCCCGGCTGCACCATCGAGGCCTGCGAATTCCGCGACACCTACAAAAAGATGCAGAAGTCCGGCGCCGTGCTGCTCGGCATCTCCCCCGACACGCCAAAAGCGCAAAAGAAATTCCAGGACAAATTCAGCCTGCCCTTCACCCTGCTCGCCGACGCCGACAAGAAAGTCGCCGAAGCCTTCGGCGTCATGAAAGAAAAAAACATGTACGGCAAGAAAGTCTGGGGAGTCGCGCGCACCACCTTTGTCATCGGCCCCGACGGCAAGATCCAACACATTTTCGAGAAAGTAAAGCCCGAAGGCCACGCCGAAGAAGTCCTGGCCTACCTGAAAGAATCCGCCAAAGGCGCGGCCTAACGGCTGAAAAAGACCTGCGCAGCCACCGCCGGCGGGACCGCGTACGCGGCATTGAAGCACCGTGTAGAGCGGCCCTTAAGGGCCGCGTAAAGGCGTTCAAAATCTTCGTAGGCTTTAGCCCTCGTGGTGCGGTTCGTGCCCGGGGAAGACACGAAACCGGGAACGAATTCCACCGTCGTCTCGTATAACATCGCAGAGGCGTTGTGTTTTCGCTCGCCGCGAGATTGGGAGGCAATCATGCGTCATGTTGTCGTTCTTTCCGCAGTTCTGCTGCTCGCCTTCGCCGTCACTGCCGCAAAATCGGCTGCTTCCCCGGCTGACGATCACGACTCCATCGTCATCGTCTTCAAAGACGGCCACCGCCAGAGTCTTTCCCTGGCAGAAATCGCCCACATAGATTTCAAACCCCCCGCTGCCATAGTCTATAAAGACGGCCGCCGCGAAAAGCTTTCCGCCGAGATCGATAAAATCGAGTTCGGCGCATCGGACTTCGCCATGACGCCCGGCCGCAACCACTTCATTGGCAAGTGGGAAGTCGGTGAGGGCAACGGCGGCGCGTTCTACATCACGCTCGACGCCGACGGAACCGCCAGAAAGACGCTCGGCTCTCCCCACGGCACCTGGACCCTGGTCGATGGCGAGGCCCGAATTGCCTGGGACGATGGCTGGCACGACGCAATCCGCAAGGTCGGAACCAAGCACGAGAAGCGCGCCTTCGAACCCGGCAAGTCCTTCGACGACCCGCCCAGCAACGTGACCGCCGCCAAAAACACCGAGCCCAAGCCGATCTGAAGTTTCTTGGCGCAAGCGTGGGTGCCCCATTTCTCGCGTCCTTTGCGAGAAATGGGGATTGGTCCAGGCGCAGCCCATCTCCGACTTCGCCGAACGACCGAAGAAGCCCTTGAGACCTCTCTCCCCTCCGACCTTACAACTCCCTCCCGTTGCATTTAAGATTCCTCAACATGCCTCAATCGCAAACCTCAGCCCTCGCCGCCCAGATCCATCCCCTCGCCCGCGCCTTCTACGCCCGCGATCCTCGCCGCGTCGCCCGCGAACTCCTGGGCAAGGTCCTGGTTCGCGAACCTGGGAGAGTCCCCCTCACCGCCCGCATCGTCGAAGTCGAAGCTTACCTCGGCGAGAACGATCCCGCCTCCCACGCCTCCCCCGGCCTCACCGCCCGCAATTCCGTGCTCTTCGGCCCACCCGGCCACGCCTACGTCTATTTCATCTATGGCACTCACTACTGCCTCAACGTCTCCTGCGAACCCGATGGCCAGGCCGGAGGCGTCCTGTTCCGCGCCCTGGAACCGCTCTCCGGCATAAAAGAAATGGCTAAGGCCCGCGGCCTCGATATTCATGACCCCAAAAAGCCGAGCACGCAAATCCCAATCAAAGACCTGATCAAACTCACCAGCGGCCCCGGCCGCCTAAGTGAAGCTTTCTCCATCACTCGCGCCCGCGACAACGGATGCGACCTCACCTCCCCCGCCAGCCGCCTCTGGATCGGCGACGACGGAATCCGCCCGCCCGCCATCCGGACCACCCCCCGCATCGGCATCTCCAAAGCGATCAACGACCCCCTGCGCTACGTGATCGACGGAAATCCCTTCGTCTCAAAACAACCCCGCCGCAAGTAGAAAGTCATGTGAAACCAGGTTTTGTTTAGGAGGTTTGTGTGGGACCGGGTCTCTGACCCGGTCAGCGGCCGCAGGCCGCTGCCTTTCCCCGCCAGTGGCAAAAAAAGGATTCGTATCAGGGCATCGCTTCAGCGAAGCCGACAGCGACCTATGGACAAGCGGCTTTAGCCGCTGGGGTTTTGTCCCGCGGCATCGAAGGCATGCCGCTATTCAAATTCCTTTTCCCGACTGCACCACTACAAATGCCCTCTGTGCAGAAATTCTTGCAGCGCAGTGTTATGCTCCCTGATGGGCCCAACATTCCAACTTAGGAGATTGGCTCATGAAACCATTGTCGGCAATTGCAGTTCTGCTCTTTGTGTCGTTTTCCGTCTGCGCGCAGGCGGCGACATCCTGCGATGATCTGAAGGCCGAAATCGCCAAGAAAGTGGAAGCCAACGGCGTGAAGTCGTACACCCTCGACATCGTGGACAAGGACAAAGACGTCGCGCCCGAAAGTAAAGTGGTCGGCACCTGCGAAGGCGGAACCAAGAAGATCGTCTACACCAGAACTTCAACCCCGCCCCCACCGCCAGCACCAGAGGCGCAAAAGCCCTGACCAGATGTCGCTCGATTCGCCACGAAGAACTCGAGGTATCACGAAGCCGACGCCGTCCAGCGACCCCTTCGTGATACTTCGTGTCCTTCGTGGTTAAAGGTTTTCTCTAAGCGTAATCGGAACCTCACCAAACCGCCCCCCAAGGCAACTCCCGCCATCGATTGCGACTCCAAATAGAGTAAGATTAGCAAAGGATGGTTCGCCCTCCCTGGGCGACCCGCCGAATGTTTCGGGGATTTATGGTGGAGGAAACTGCAATGTCTACACCCACCTTGCTAAAAGCTCTTCTCGCAGGAATCGCTTCTTTCACTCTGCTCTTCGCACTCACGGTCTGCTTACCCACGCCCGCACTGGCCCAACATGGTGGTGGCGGTCACGGCGGTGGCGGAGGCGGT
>JBELAE010000435.1:0-4364 GCA_049509155.1 Candidatus Sulfotelmatobacter sp. | reverse complement strand
CCTCCGCGAAGTCATAGCCCGCGTCCTGGCTGTCCAGACTGATCAAAACCAGCTCGACCTGGAACTGATCTGCGTCGACGACGGTTCCCGCGACGGCTCCCGCGAAATCCTCACCGAACTGGCCGCCGCTCACCCCCAGATCCGCGTCTTCCTCCAACCCAAAAATACCGGCAAAGGCGCAGCCCTCCGCCTCGGCATCCAGCAAGCCACCGGAGACTATGTCCTCATCCAGGACGCCGACCTCGAATACGATCCCGCCGACTATCCCGCGCTACTGGGACCACTCGTGCAGGGCAAAGCCGACGTCGTCTACGGCTCCCGCTTCCTCGGCAGCGGCCCGCACCGCGTCCTCTATTACTGGCATTCGGTAGGGAACTGGCTCCTGACGATTCTCTCCAACGCCCTCACCAACATGAACATGAGCGACATGGAAACCTGCTACAAAGTCTTCCGCCGCGAAATCCTGCAAGCCATCCCCATCGAAGAAAACCGCTTCGGTTTCGAACCCGAAATCACCGTCAAAATCGCCAAACGCGGCCTCCGCGTCTATGAAGTCGGCATCAGCTACTGGGGACGAACCTACGAAGAAGGCAAAAAAATCGGCTGGAAAGACGGCTTCCGCGCCCTCTGGTGCTTGTTAAAGTACACCTTAAAGGAACCAACCCAACGCAAGCGATGATCCAGGATTATGTGGAGCGGGCACTCTTGCCCGCTGGTTTTGACCTTGCCGTTGACCATGTAGGGGGACTCAATGTCCGATAACAGGTATTATGTTAAACACAGAAAATGCCCGGATTTGTCTCGCGTCGCTTCCGCCTTATCCTATCAACTCCACTGCCCCTTCCACTCCCCAGGCTACGATTCCCTTGTCCATGGTTGCGACTTTCCCTCGATGATGGAGCGCCAGTCCCAGCAGGTACGCGTCCGCGATCTGTTGATGTCCCCGGAGCCGTGTTCCCACCACTCCTACCGCGTCCGGAACAGCGATCGAGTCTGGCCAGAACTCATGATCGGGGAGACTCAAATTGGTTTCCAGCACGCGCAATGCATTCGCCGGAGAAAGCGCGTTGGGAGAAAATGCCGGATTACTCAGAATCCTTACAAATGCAGCCTGCGTGATAGGACAAGTTGCCCAACCGGACCTGGAATGCCGGGCGAACCAGCGTCCCACCCTTTCGTGATACTCGTGCTCTGGCCAGGCCAATGCGATCAGCACATTGGCGTCGAGCAGAAAAGCGGCCACCTAGATTTCGTCCTCCAGCAGCCGTTTGATTCTTGCGGAACTAACCTTCGTGGAACTTGGCGGCAGAACCACCGCATGGAAGCCATGCACCAACCGTGTCTGAACCGGCGCTGCCAAGCCCCGGCGCATCAACTCGGAAGCGGCCTTTCCCAGCCCTACCGATCGGCTTTCGGCATAGTCTTTGAGGAGTTCAAAGACGTCATCATCAAGGCTCAAAGTCGTCCTCATGGCATAAATGATGCCATGACTAGCACTTTGATGTCAATGTCTTACTGGTAGCATCAACTTCCTATCAAAGGCATCAGACGGAAATCTCTACATCTTGTACTTCCCCATGTCCTCGTCGTTCAGCCCTTCCAGATACTTCCGCAGCTCGTCGCTCGAGAGCCGCTCATTGGCGCTGGCCGCCAATTTCGAATTCTTCAGCACCACTTCATCCACAAAAATCGGACAATCCACCCGCAACGCCAGCGCCAGCGCATCCGACGGCCGCGAATCAATCGAGATCACCTCGCCCCCGCGCTCCAGCCAGATCACCGCATAAAACGTGTCCTCGCGCAACTCCGTCACCACCACCTTGTGCACCTGCGTCTCCAGCCCAGTCAGCACGTTCTTGATCAGATCATGCGTCATCGGCCGCGGCGTGCTGACCTTCTCCATCTCCAGCGCGATCGCATTCGCCTCATACACTCCCACCCAGATCGGCAACACCGTGTCCCCCCCTACGTCCTTCAACACCACAATCGGCATATTCGTGACTGGGTCCATCAGTAGGCCGCGGATGGTCATTTCTACTTCCATGGGGATCTCCTGCTTGCGCCCATCAGGGCTTGTCATTCCGGGCCGTCCGCGGCTGCGGACGAGCGAGGAATCTGCTGTTCTTATACCACCAATTCGCCCAGGAGGGAGTTCGGAAAACTGCCAGTGACGCGCACTGGCACGTACATTCCCGGACTGAGGACGGCTTCGGCGGGTGCCGTGAAATTCAGCGTTTTATTGTGGGACGTCCGGGCCATCCACTGGCTGCGGGCTTCGTTCCTGCCTTCAACCATCACTTCGCATTTCACGCCGATGTATTTCTTGTAGCGGGTGATTTGGATTTCGCGCTGGCGTGACATTAGGATGTCCAGGCGGCGGGCTTTTTCTTCGTCGGGGATGGCGTCGTCTAGCTTGATCGACGGGGTGTTTGGTCTGGGCGAATATTTGAAGGCGAAGACGGCGTCGTAGCCGACTTCGTCCAACAGATCCAGCGTTTCGGCGAAATCGGACTCGGTTTCGCCGGGGAAACCGACGATCATATCCGTGGTGATGCTGATTTCGCGTCTCGCCGCCTTGATCCAGGCGATGCGTTCCAGGTATTGGTCGCGGGTGTAGAGGCGCTGCATGGCATCGAGCATGCGCGTCGATCCGCTCTGGACGGGCAGGTGGACATGGTCGCAGAGCGTGGGGACGGCGTCGATGGCGTCGACGATGTCGCGGCCGAAGTCGCGGGGGTGCGAGGTGGTGAAGCGCACGCGGCGGATGCCGGCGACTTCTCCTACGGCCGCTAGCAATTCCGCAAAGGTTTTTCGGCGACTCGAATTCCCTTCCGAGTCCTTATACGAATTCACGTTCTGGCCGAGCAGCTGAATTTCCGTGTAGCCGAGATCGGCCATCTGGCGGGCTTCGGCGAGCACGGACTGCGACGTCCGGCTGCGCTCCTTCCCGCGGGTGTAGGGGACAACGCAATACGAACAGAACTTGTCACAGCCTTCGATGATGGTGATGTAGCCGCGATGCGGATTGGTGCGGGCGGTGAACTCGGTCTCGAAGCACTTGTCGGTTTCGCGGTCGTCGAGCCCGGTGATGCGAATTAGGCTATCGGCGACCGGCTTCTGGCCGCTGGACTTCACCGCAGTCGGCTTCCCTACTGGCTTCTCTGTGGACTTGGCTGCGCTCGAGTCATTCGCTACCGGCAGCATCGATTCCCACCCTTCGAAAACCGCGAAGGGTGGGGCACCCTCAGTTGAGGTGGAAGGCGCGAAGTCTGAGACAGAGTTACGCGACTGCGCCTCTTCCAACTGCCGCAGCATCTCGGGTAACTTGTGATACGATGCCGACCCCGCCACCAGAGACACATACGGCGCGCGCTCGAAAATCTTTTCGCCTTCCTGCTGGGCCACGCAGCCGAGCACGCCAAACGTCTTGCCTTGCTTTTTATATTTCTTGTAATCGGAGAGCCGGTTAAACACTTTCTGCTCGGCCTTGTCGCGGATGGAGCAGGTATTGTAGAGCACCAGGTCGGCCTGTTCGACCGTCTCCACCTGCCGATAGCCTTCCTGCAGCAGCGTCCCCACAACCTTTTCGGAGTCGTGGACGTTCATCTGGCAGCCAAAGGTTTCGAGGTAGAACGTCTTCTCGGACATATAGGGAAAGTATAGCGGGCAGAGCTTCTAGCTGCTAGTTTCTAGCCAAACCATCAACTCGCCCGGGTGCCCCATCCTTGTGGCGTTCTTCGCGACAGGGTGGGGATTTTGACTTTCAATTGTATTTAAGGAAATCAGAAACCTAAGGAAATTTGCTCTCATGGAATCCCTCTCTCTTCGGGAAGCCCAAGGGATGAACCAATGTGCCAGTGACAGTTCAGCGGGCGCACAGCTAACATTCTCTCGCCGCACGGGCCGAGCATTTCCACAGAGGTACTATCAATTCTTAGCGCGGAGGGACACCAAATGACCCATGCTTTTTTTGCCAGAGCGTCGGCTGTCCTCGTTATTCTCTCGGTCGCAGGTTTAGCCCAAGAAGTAAAAAACCAGCCCGTCACGGACGGTCATTTCATAGTCGCGGCGGGGGACTTTCAAGATTTTCCGTTCACGATCGGCGAGGGGGTGAAGGACATTGGGCTGTCTGGCCATTTCAAGGCAACGGGCGGCAACGCTAGCCTGATTTATGTGGTCATCATGACGGATGACCAATTTACTCAATGGCAGAAACCACATGATGTCCCGGCTACCCCGGAGAACGGCGGTTCACTCTATAACAGCGGCCCGGTCTCGCAGGGCAATATCCAATTAGCACTGCCCAATGTTCCTGCTAATTACCATGTTGTTTTTAACAATATTCACTTCCCGTACCCCAAGAG
>JBELAE010000434.1:0-4367 GCA_049509155.1 Candidatus Sulfotelmatobacter sp. | reverse complement strand
CCAGGCATCGTGAAGTCCGCCGTTCCAATCTTAACGATCGTTCCCCGAGGCTGTGGTTTCGAATCCTTTGCCTCCTTCGTCTCCTTACCTGCCTCAGGTTTGTCTTTCGCTTCCGGCGCGGGCATAGGTTTCTCCGTCCACATGCCGTAAACCCTCCCGCCATAAGCCGCAATCCCGCTGTAGTCGCCGAAGAAGACTCCGCCGGCTTCGAATGGTTCGTCAGTCCAGGCGTAGTTGATAAAGCTGTGTCCACCGTCGGTCGAGCGCGCGAGAACCACGATCTGTTTTCGGTTTTCGGGATCGCGCCGCCGATCATAAAAAATAACGTCGACCGAGCCGTCGGTCGGGTCCACCGCGAGCCACTGAAAAAACTGTTCCACTCCGTTATGTACGGGATCGTCATTCACCCGCACCGGCGTCGACCAATGCTTGCCGCCGTCATCGGAAGTCGCCAGGAAAACATCGAGGTCGCCGTTGCGGTAATCGCTCCAGGTCACATATAGGCGTTTACTCTTCGGATCAATGGCAATCTGCGGAAATCCGTTTGCCCTTTCCAGCGTCTGTATGGCGAACATGATGGGCGCCGTATGAATCACGCTGCGCGCCCGCGAAAATTTCTCGCCGCCATCGCGGGACATCGTGAACATGATGTCGTCATCCTGGCTCCAGATGGCGTAGAGCGTGCCATCCGGACCCACCACGCCGTCGAATCCCTCAGCGGCGCCGTTGTCATCGCGCGGCAAACCGGGGTGCGCATCGATCTCAATCGGCTGCGACCATGTCTTCCCGTCGTCCGTGGAACGGGACAGCACCATCTGCGAATCGGTCAGCCGCCAACGCGTCCATCCGACGTAAAGATTGCCCGCATAACGCCCCTTGGTGTTGTCGGCGACAATCACCGGCTTGTCCTCGAACGGAATTCCCGGCGAACTCGTCTGTTCGGCGACAGGGAAGTGCTCCGCCTCCCAGGTTTTCCCTCCGTCGAGCGAGCGCCGCACAAAAATGCCGTTGCGCGTCGCGCCGTGCGCCCAATAATTGAAAGCGCCCAGCTTGTCGAACGCGATGTAACACACGAAGGCGTGGCCCTGGTTATCGAACGCGACCGACACGTCGCCCGAGACTTTATAGTTCTTGGGGTCCACGTTCTCGGCTAGTTGCCAAGTGTGGCCGGCATCCTGCGAATAAGCAGCCTTCACGTTGTCCTGAAACACTCCCACCACCTGCTGCGGATTTGCCGGATTCACCGCGATCGCCGGCTCCGTGAAAAATCCAGGGGCGGAAGTAATAGTAAAGACTTGGGCCTGCGGAGCCTTTGGCAGGTCCTGGCTCTGCACGAGCGCAGGAGCACTGAAGAAGAGCATGAAGACAGCTGCAACTGCGAAGCGGCGATGTTTCAAGACGAACATTTTCTGAAGTCCTCTGCTACCCGCGATCAAGTGTACGTCGATCAAGTCTATTTCGTTATGTAAGGTCCACGGAACATAAAGCCGCGCCTCCGGCAATTCCAGCATCAGCCCCGTAATGAGCCATCAACAGCGGAATTTCAGATGCGCGCGGATTCACGCACCACCCCGGAAGGCGCTCCTTGATTTCATCGAAAAACGGCTTGAGCATTGCCGCAACACCGCCGCCCATCACCAGCACGTCAGGGTCGAGCAAATCGACAATGTTGCCCAGCCAGGGCGTTAGAACATCGACCGTTTCTTGCAGAATTTCCCGCGCCAGCGCATCGCCTGCCGCGTAAGCGTGGCCCACCATTTCGCTGGTGACAGCGGCCACGCTTCCCTTCGCGAGTTCAAGGATCGTGGAAGGCCGAGCCGGTTCAGCGGCCAGTTTGGTTCGAGCCCGTGCCCCGATGGCCCGTCCCGAAGCCAATATTTCAATGCATCCTCGTTTGCCGCAGCTGCAAACCGGGCCGCGATAGTCAATGCTCACATGCCCGCCTTCTCCTGCCGAGCCGGTGTTGCCGTGGTAGATGTGGCCATCGAACACAATTCCGGTTCCAATGCCGGTCCCAATCGTGGCATAGAAAACGTAGCGAAATCCGCGCGCCGCGCCCCAGCGCGTTTCCGCCAGCGCCGCCGCATTCGCGTCGTTGTCCACCTTCACGGGCACGTCGTAAATCGCCCTGATTTTCTCCGCCAGCGGAAAGTCCCGCCAGCACGGCAGATTCGGAGGATTAAGAACCACGCCCGTCTTTGGATCAAGCGGTCCGGGCGCACAGATTCCTATGCTGTGAAATCCTCCGGCCGGCGCCGCCGACCCTAACTCGTCAGAGGACGACATGGAATCGATCGCCCCGGTCACCGCCTGCAAAGCCGCTTCGGCTGTGCCGTTGGCCACCATCGGCTTGCGGCCCTGCCTGAGTATCTTGCCGTCGCGGTCCACGAGTCCAACGGCGACTTTCGTGCCGCCAATATCGACCCCAAGAATCGGACCGCCGCGCTTTGCGTTCTCAGTCATGATTGGCCGGCGCTGATTCGTCAAGGTGCTTGGTCTTGGCGGCCATCTGCGCCGCGCCCGAAAACTGCACCTTGATGGTCTTGATCTCGTAAGGTTTCGTGCGCAACGTGACTCCACCGTTGCGGACGGTCAAACTGGCGATCGGTTTTTCCATCAAATCCGTTTCCGCCGCCGACTCCGCTCCCGGAGGAAGTTGAATTGTAACCTCACTCGCCTTGCCAGCCCACTCGTAGAAGCGCAGCACCAGCGCACTTTCGTCCTCGGCCTTCTTCAACGCCGTCACGATGACGTTGTCCGGCTGCACCTGCACGAAGGAATGCTCGCCCGCGAGCGCTCCCTCATGCTTTTCGAGCGGCAGCGAAATCAACTTGTAATTGAGTTCATAGCCGCGCCGAATAGTGAGCGCTTCTTTCCAGCCTCCGCCATGGGGATACAACGCATAAGTGAACTCATGATGACCCTCATCCGCGTGCGGATCAGGCCACTCCGGCGACCGCAGCAACGACAGGCGCAACACGTTGCCTTTCGCATCGTATCCATATTTGCAATCATTCAGCAGGCTGAACCCGTGCGTCGCATCAGAAATATCCGCCCAGCGCTGTGCCGGAACCTCAAACTGCGCCTGCTCGGCGGGAGTGTTCCGCGTCGTGGGACGCTCCACCGATCCAAAGGGAATTTCAAACGCCGCCTTATCGCTGTGTGCGCTGAGCGGAAAAGCAACTTTCAGAAGGATGTGTTTTTCATGCCATTCGGTCGTCATTTTCACGTCGACCCGAGGCACGCCCGCGTACAGGATCACGTCGCGCACAAACGTCGAGTTCTGAAAATGATTCTTGATCTGGATCACCGCGCGCAGCGGTCCGCTCTCCGTGAGCTTCACTTCATCGGCCTTATCCAGATCCCAATGCTGCTTTTCGAAGTCCGCGTCAATATTCCACGCGTCCCACTGTTTGGGCTTGTCGACGAAGGTCTGCAGCAGGTTGCCGCAGGTGGAACTCTTCGGCCCGCCCGTCTCGGTTTCCGCCGGCGCAAGCGCCTCCGTGCCGCTGCGCTTGTCGAACAGGCTGGTCATGCAGCCGGTCTGCGGATCGATCTTCACCCGGATGAATTCATTCTCCAGCGCGTCGCTGGAAGCCTTCAGCATCGCGTGCACCGCAGGCGCCGCAGTCGCCGCGCGCATGAAATAGGTTGCATATCCGAACGCCGGAGTATGCGCGAGCAGCAGCAAGCGAGCCCGATGAGTCTCCTTGTCGAGCGAGAGCAATTGTGCTTCTGCCGGTTTTCCGGCGGCATCGACCACCTCAATTTCCTGCGCCGGTGCGGGCAGTTGCGCCTCGACCTCGGTAACTTCGGTGCGCGGCCACGAGAGAGTATTGAAAATCATTACCGGCACTCCCTCGCCCTGGGTGTTGAAGTTCGTGTTGACATGCGCTGCGATTTCGCCGAGCGATCCCATGGTCACATCGTTCGCGGCGCGGTCCACATCCTCGAGATTTCGCTTGGCATCCAGATAATTCACCGCAATGCCGGAGCCCGGCATGATGTCGTGAAAGTGATCGAACAGCAGATTCTTCCAGGTCAGTTCCATCCCATCCTGCGGGTACGCGCGTCCGTAGAGCGACGCCAGCGCAGCAAACTTCTCAGCATTGAGCACGGTCTCTTCAGCGCGGCGGATTCTCCGCTTCGTCTCCGCCTGCGTCGTGAACACTCCCCGGTGATACGCGAAGTAAAGTTCGCCATCCCACGTCGGAACCTGCATGTTGGGCAGCTTCTTCTCCAGATCACTAAAAAAGTCGCGCGCAAAACTGAACTCGAGCTTCGGATACACCGCATCCGAAGCTCGCAGCCGCTCTGCATTGTCGAGCATGATGCGCGTTGGCCCGCCGCCGTGATCGCCTACGCCG
>JBELAE010000433.1:0-4727 GCA_049509155.1 Candidatus Sulfotelmatobacter sp. | reverse complement strand
GACGGCGGCAGCCTGCTGGTACCCGACGACAAACTCGACGCCAGCCGTCTTGAGACCGCGGCCGCCGGCCTGCCGCGCAGCGCGCGCCTGGGTTTTGAAATCTTCGACACGCCCAACTGGGCGGGGTCAGACTTTACCGAAAAAGTGAACTATCAGCGCGCCCTTGAAGGCGAACTGGAACGCACTCTGGCCACGCTCAGCGAAGTCGAAGCCGTGCGGGTACATCTGGTCATGCCCCAGGAATCTTTATTCACCGAACAGCAGCACGATGCCAAGGCCGCCGTCATTCTCAAGACCCGCAGCGGCCATCTTTCCGAGCAAGCCCAGCTGGCCATCCCGCAACTGGTAGCCAGCGCCGTCGACCGCCTGCGCCCGGAAAATGTGACCGTGGTTGACGCCGACAGCAACACGCCTCTGCTGCACAACCGCGAAGGCCCGGGCGGCCAGGCCTACGGCCTCGACGAAGAACTCGCCAAAACTCTGGTGCACACGCTCGAGCCCGTGGTCGGGCCCGACCATGTCCGTGCCAGCGTGCACGTGGAGTACGAACTGGGCTCGAGTGAAGATACGCAGGAGACCTACGATCCCAAGACCGCCGCGACCCTGACGCAGGAACATTCCGAAGAAAGTTCGACCGGAGCCGCCCCTGCCGGAGTTCCCGGCACCGCCAGCAATGTGCCTTCCGGCGCCCCGGCTGCGGCACCCGTGCCCGGCGCGCCCGCGGTCGCGGCCAGCACTGCTACGGCTGCCGCGGCCGAGCAATCGACCTCCAAATCCGATGCCACCACCTTCGCGGTGAGCAAGAGTCTGCACCACAGCATCGAGCCGCCGGGACGGGTGCATCGCATCGCCGCCGCCGTGCTGGTCGACGATGCCGTTGAGACCACCGAGCAAGCTGGCAAACACTCGACCACCCGGCGCAAACGCACGCCTGAGGAAATGAAGCAGATCGAGCAACTGTCCGAGGCCGCGATCGGGATCAACCCGCAGCGCGGAGATGTGCTGGCGGTCGAGAATCTGTCCTTCCAGCAGGCTCCCATCGAAGCCCTGCCTCCGCCGCCGGGCAAGACCGAACACTGGCGGCATCTCATCGAGCCGTGGGCCTGGGCGCTGCGCTACCTCGGCCTGGCCGCTCTGTTTCTGGTTATCTATTGGCTGGTGCTCCGCCCGGTGAAGAAGCAGGCTCTGGCCGCCTTCCGCGAGCTGCCCGGCCGGGTCACCGGTCCCTCGGTGGCTCAGGCCGCAGGCAGCGGCTCCCTCGGCAGCGGCGAAGCCGCGATGGAAGACGGCGGAAAACGCGCCAGCCAATTGAAGCGTCTGCTCGCCGAAAAAGTAAAAGCCGAACCGGAAGCCGCCAGCCGCCTGGTGCAGAACTGGGTGCAGCAGGAGGAAAAGCAATGACCGCGGCTCCGGCGGCTCCCGCCGGCCTGCACAAGGCTGCCATTCTCCTGGTGGTCCTCGGCGAGGACACCGCCAGCCAGATCTATCGCCATCTGGAGCCCGCCGAAGTCGAGCAGGTCACTCGTGAGATTGTCACCCTGAGCCCGGTCGATGCGGAAACTGCCCTGGCAGTGCTCGAGGAATTCGACGGCCTGGTCAAAAGCGGCGATTACACCGTGCAGGGCGGCAAGGAATATGCCAACAAGTTGCTGATCAAAGCCTTCGGCGAGGAGGGCGCCAAGGAACTGCTGCGCCAGGTGTCGCTCAACGCGGAAATGAATGCCGGCAAGCTCGACTCCCTGCGCAAAGCCGATCCCCAGCAGCTGGCCAAGTTCATCGAAGGCGAGCATCCCCAGACCATCGCCCTGATTCTTGCCCATCTCGAAGCCAAACAAGCCTCCACGCTGCTCATGCGCCTGCCCGAGGAACTGCGCTCCGAGGCCATCAAGCGGCTGGCGCAGTTGCGCCAGTTTTCTCCCGAGATGGCGCAGCGGGTCTCGATCGTCCTGCACAAACGCCTGGAAGCTCTGGGCGAACAGAGCCGCCGCGCTTATGCCGGATTGCGCGGCGTGGCCGAGGTGATGAACCGGCTCGATATCGCCACGGCCAAAACCATTCTGGAAGGTATCGAAAAAGAAGATCCGAAACTGGCGCTTTCCATCCGCAACCTGATGTTCACGTTCGAAGATCTGCTAACTGTGCCCGAGACCGGCATCCGCGAGTTGCTCGGACAAATCGACAAGAAGACGCTGGCCACCGCGCTGCGCGGATCGTCGGAAGAATTGAAGAACTACATCTTCAAGTCGATGTCCTCGCGGGCCGTCGAAATGCTGAAAGAAGACATGGACGTTCTCGGCCCGGTGAAATCGCGCGAGATCCAGCGCGCCCAGACCGAGGCCGTGGCCGTGGCGCGGAAGCTTGAAAGCGAGGGCAAACTGACGCTTTCGCCGGAGGGAGACGATGAGTTCGTCGCCTAGCCGGTCGCCGGCGGCGGCTGTGCCCTTGGAAACAGAGCCGCCGACGATGTTCGAGCCTTTCCCCTATGATGCGATTCCGCCCGGAGCCCGCGCAGCGGCGGTGGAAGGCTTCTCCGCCTTTTCTGCCGGCGGACTGGGAGGCACTGCGGCCAACGACCACACTACCGAGGCGGCTGCCCGCGAAGCGCAGGCCCGCGCTGAGGGGCGGCAGCAGGGGCTCGGCGAAGCCCGCCAGAGTCATGACGAGCAGCTGGCGCGGGAACGCGCCAGCCTGGCCGCCGCTCTGGCCCAGTTTACCCGCGACCGGGCCACCTATTTTCAGAAGGTGGAAGGCGAAGTGGTACAGCTGGCGTTGAGTATCGCCCGCAGAATTATGCACCGCGAAGCCCAACTCGATCCTTTGCTTCTCGCCGGCATCGTCCGCGTGGCTTTGGAAAAGATCGACGGCGCCACCGGAGTGCGGCTGCGCCTCCATCCCCAGAACGCCGAGGAGTGGCGCCGCTATCTTACAGCTCACCTCGAGCCCGCCGATCTGCCGGAAATCGTTGCCGATCCGGCGCAATCCCCGGATCGCTGCGCTCTGGAAACTGCCATGGGCACGGCCGCGCTGGGTATCGAACTGCAACTCAAAGAAATCGAGCAGGGGATGATGGACTTACTGGCGGCGCGCCCGGCATCGGCAAGAGAAGCAAGGCAGCTTGAATTAGCCAATCCCGGAGCGGGGTCATGAGCCCGGACGCTTCGCTCGCTCCCTACCTGGCGCGGCTCGAAGCCTGCTCCGCCCTGCGCTGGCAAGGTCGGGTCACGCAAGTCGTTGGGCCGCTGGTCGAGTCGGAGGGCCCGTTCTGCTCCGTCGGCGAAATTTGTCACATCCACGATGCGCAAGGCCGCGTGCTGCCGGGAGAAGTGGTCGGCTTTCGCGGCTCCACAGTTTTATCCATGCCGCTCGATCTACCGCGCGGGGTGCGCCACGGCGACCGCGTCATTACCTGGGGCGAACGTCCCGCGCTGCGGGTGAGCGAAGAAATGCTGGGCCGGGTTGTCGACGGCAGCGGCCAGCCGCTCGACTCCCTGGGCCCCTACGGCGCGCGCGAATATCGCATTCTCGACGGCGCGGCTCCGCTGCCTCTCGAACGGATTTCGATTCGCGAACCCATCAGCTGCGGCATTCGCGCCGTCGATGCTTTGCTGACTTGCGGCCGCGGTCAGCGCGTCGGCATTTTCGGCGGCAGCGGCGTAGGCAAGAGCACGCTGATCGGCATGATGGCGCGCAACACCGGAGCTGACCTCACCGTGCTCGGCCTCGTGGGCGAGCGCGGCCGCGAAGTGCGCGACTTCCTCGAGAACTCTCTGGGCGACGAAGGCCGGCAGCGCGCCGTAGTCGTAGTCTCGACTTCCGACCAGTCTCCGCTGCTGCGCATTCGGGCCGCGCTGGCTGCCACCGCCGTGGCCGAATATTTCTGCGCGCGCGGCAAGAACGTTCTTCTGGTCGTCGACTCGCTCACCCGTCTGGCCATGGCGCAACGCGAAATCGGACTGGCTGCGGGCGAGCCTCCCACCGCGAAGGGCTACACGCCATCCTGCTTTGCCATGCTGGCGCGGCTGATCGAGCGCGCGGGAAAATTCGGCGCTGGCAGCATCACCGCGTTCTACACCATCCTGATGGAAGGCGACGATGAGCAGGACCCGCTGGTGGACGGAGCGCGCGCCTTGCTCGATGGTCACGTCATGCTCGACCGCAAGCTGGCGGTGCGCAGCCACTATCCGCCGATTGCCGTGCTCGACAGCGTGAGCCGTCTCATGCCCGCCGTGTGCTCCGCGCCGCACCTGCAAAAGCTTACCAGAAGGGAAGCGACCCTACGCTCGACAAGGCGCTGGCGCTGATTCCCGAGCTGCATCGCTTCCTGATGCAGAAGCCCGGCGAAGCCGTGTCTCTGGCGGACAGCATTACCCGGCTACTGGCGTTGCCTAGCTAAGAACCTTGCCGGAACGTTGCTTCACCAGGAACATTAGCTTGAGTGAACATCGGCTTGTGAACATTGGCTTCGCTGGAACCTGAGCATCGCTAGACTGAGCGGTTTAACTAAACATGGACTCGCTGAGAACGCCTTAACGAGGAGCGTCTAACGAATAACGACTGACCACGAACATGGCCTTTCATTTTCCGCTGCAAGCTGTCTTTCATTTTCGGCAGAGTGTAGAACATCAGCAGGAGCTGCGCCTGCGCACGGCCAACCAACAGGTCGCCAAAGTGCGCCATCTCATCGATCAGATCGACGACCGCATCCAGCAAATTCAGACGTGCCAGTC
>JBELAE010000432.1:0-4465 GCA_049509155.1 Candidatus Sulfotelmatobacter sp. | reverse complement strand
ATCGCTGCTGGGTTTTGTCGATCTGTTCTCCGGCGGCCAGCTGCGCCGCATGACGATTTTTGCCCTGGGGATCATGCCGTACATTACGGCATCGATCATTCTGCAGTTGCTGACCGTGGTTTATGAGCCGCTGGCCAAGCTGCAGAAAGAGGGCGAACTCGGGCGCAAGAAAATCACACAGTGGACCCGCTATATCACGGTCATTCTCAGCTCGGTGCAGTCGTTCGGTATCGCCGTTGGCCTCGAAAAAGGCGGCTTCGCGCTCAATCCTGGCTGGGGCTTCAGGATGATGACCATGCTGACCCTGACCACGGGCAGTGCGTTCATCATGTGGCTGGGCGAGCAGATCACCGATCGCGGCATCGGCAACGGAATGTCGCTGCTGATCTTCTCCGGCATTGTGGTGGGCCTGCCGCGCGGCGTGGTGGACTTGATCGAAAAGGCCAGGAATGCGGCGTGGGGCGCGGCCACGTTCCCGCTGATGGTGTTCCTGATCATCTTCATGGTCGGTGTAGTGGCCTTCATCGTCTGGGTGGAACGCAGCGAACGGCGAATCCCCGTGCAGTACGCCAAGCGTGTGGTTGGACGCAAGGTGATGGGCGGGCAGTCGACGCACCTCCCGCTGCGCGTGAACGCGGGCGGCGTGATGCCGGTCATCTTCGCGTCATCGATTCTGACCTTGCCGCAGACGGTCGGCTACGGCCTGCGCAACAGCCGCTACTTCGGAGAGTTGTTCCGTGCTCTGGCCTGGGGCGAGCCGCTTTATACCTTGCTCTACGCGGTGGGCATTATTTTCTTCGCGTATTTTTACGTTTCGATCGTGTTCAATCCGAGCGAAGTTGCCGACAACATGCGCAAGTATGGCGGATTTATTCCCGGCATTCGACCGGGCAAGCGCACGGCGGACTTCATCAACGATGTGCTCACGCGCATCACGCTGGTGGGCGCGCTCTACCTGATTCTGATTTCGTTCATTCCGGAGTGGATGATCACCGGCATTCACCTCAACCACCTACCCGGCGCGCTGGGGAGACTCTTCGAAGGGCTGCCGAACTTTGTAACCAACGGTCTGGGCGTGACGTTTTATTTTGGCGGCACGTCGCTACTGATTGTGGTGGGCGTGGCCATGGATACAGTCCAGCAGATCGAGGCGCAATTGATCATGCGCCACTACGACGGATTTACGCCGCGCAGCGGACGCATTCGCGGCCGCCGCACCTGGTAATTAGAAGCCTGGTAACGAGAGACCCGGTAACGAGAAGCCTGGTTAATGCAAGGCCGGGTAATGATAAACCTGGGAATGGGAACCAGGTGGACGGCAAGAAGGTTTTTGCAATTGTGGGGATTGCTGCACCTTTGCTACGCCTCGGCCACGACGCCGGGGAGATTGGGATCGGGAGGCTTTGGCCAAGCCGATGGCGCAGGAAACCTCGCGTGAAGTAGGTCCCGTGGTGTTGCTCGGTCCGCCGGGTGCCGGAAAAGGCACGCAGGCCAAGCGCATCATGGAACGCTACGGAATACCTCAGGTGTCGACCGGAGATCTGCTGCGGGAGAACGTGGCCCGCGGAACGGAACTCGGTCTCGTTGCCAAGGCGGTAATGGCGCGAGGGGAGCTGGTTTCCGACGATCTGGTCTGCGTCATGGTTCGGGCTCGGCTGATGCTGCCGGACTGCAAGCGGGGCTACATTCTGGACGGGTTTCCTCGGACTGCAGCCCAGGCCGAGTGGCTCGATGCCCTGCTCGATCATGAGCTCTTTGACAAATCGCGTCCCACCCGGGCCTGGCCAATTGTGATCCGCCTGGACGTGGACTATAATCAGTTGTTACTCCGGATTACTGGACGCCGTTCTTGTCCCACCTGTGGGCGCATTTATAACGTCCACCTCCAGCCGCCCCGCGTGGATGAACTCTGCGACGTTGACGGGACCAAGCTGGTGACCCGCAATGATGACCGGTTGGAAGTGCTTCAGCCCCGACTCACTGCATATCAGGAGCAGACTCGCCCGGTGTCGGACTATTACCAGCGCACCGGCCGGTTGATTTCGATCAACGGCGATCTGCCAATGGACGACGTCACGGAGCAGATTTTCAAGATTTTGGAAGATCATCACGCTTAAGAATTGCGCGTGAGGATTTTATGAATTACGAATTACGAATGAAAAATGGCGATTGTTTGTAAATCGGCGGCGGAAATAGAGAAGATGCGGCAGAGCGGCCGCATTGTGCGCCAGGTTCTCGACTATGTCAGAACGCTGGTGGCGCCGGGCGTGTCGACCATGGATCTGGAGCGGGCCGCCGAGAAGAAGATCAGGGAACTTGGGGCCAAGCCGGCGTTCAAGGGGTACTTCGATTATCCCTGCGTTTTATGCACGTCGGTGAATGAAGAGATTGTGCACGGCATTCCGTCGGAAAAACGGATGCTGCAGGAAGGCGACATCGTTTCGATTGACTGCGGCGTTGTGCTCGACGGCTACTACGGCGACGCGGCGATTACGGTTCCGGTGGGCAACGCGCTGAAGCCGGAACTGCAGAAGTTGCTGGAAGTTACCGAAGCGTCGTTGTACCGCGGCATCGAACAGGCGCGGATCGGCAACTCAGTGGGCGATGTTGGCGCGGCCGTACAGGAACATGTTGAGGCCGCCGGATTCAGCGTGGTGCGCGAGTTTGTAGGCCACGGCATCGGGACGAAGTTGCACGAAGAGCCGCAGGTTCCGAACTTCGGGGCCCGCGGGCACGGAGCGCGGTTGCGCGAAGGCATGGTCATTGCAATCGAACCGATGGTGAATTACGGCAAGCCCGAAACGCGAGTGCTGGGCGACAAGTGGACGGCAGTTACCGCGGACGGCAGTTTCAGCGCGCATTTTGAACATTGCGTGGCGGTAACGAAAGATGGTCCGGTGATTTTGACGCAGTAAAACCGCTCTTGGCCTTTGGCTTTTGGCTCTTAGCTAAAAGCCAGGAGCCAAAAGCCAAGAGCCGCTAGGAGCGAATGAGCAAAGAAGACGCGATTGAAGTGATGGCGGTGGTGCTGGAGCCTCTGCCCAATGCCATGTTCAAGGTGGAACTGGAGAACAAACACCAGGTGCTGGCGCACGTTTCCGGAAAGATGCGCAAGAACTTCATCCGCATTCTGCCCGGGGACAAGGTCGCAGTGGAGCTTTCGCCCTACGACCTGAATCGCGGACGAATTGTTTATCGCTACAAATGATTTTGGTTAGCTGACAGCTAGGAGCTGACAGCTGAAAGCTGGGTTATGAAAGTACGAGCGTCGGTTAAGAAAATTTGCGACAAGTGCAAGGTCATCCACCGCAAGGGTGTGGTGCGGGTGATTTGCGTCAACTCGAAACACAAACAGCGCCAGGGCTAAGGCGGCTGAGAATCCGACGTCTCGCAAAATACGCGAGACATGGGGCACCCAGCTAGAAGCTAGTAGCTAGAAGCTAGCAGCCAACGGAAGCCGGCAGAGGAACAGGAAAACAATGGCACGTATCGCAGGCGTCGATCTTCCGCGCCAGAAGCACATCAACATCGCGCTGACCTACATTTATGGCATCGGTCATCCGCGCGCCAGCCGCATCCTCGATGAGGCCAAGGTCGAGCCCCTGAAGAAGGTGCAGGACCTGAGCGAAGAAGAGGTCAACCGCATTCGCACGGTCATTGAGGCCGAAGGCTTAGTGGAAGGCGATCTGCGCAAGGAAGTTTCGATGAACATCAAGCGGCTCATCGAAATCGGTTCCTATCGCGGATTCCGTCACCGCCGCAACCTGCCGGTCCGCGGCCAGCGCACGCACACCAACGCCCGTACCCGCAAAGGTCCGCGCAAAGGAACGGTCGCGCAGAAGAAGAAGGCGACGTCGAAGACGTAAGAACCAGCTTTTAGCTGTTAGCTCTTAGCCGTTAGCTACACCGCGGCAGGTTCAAGCTAATGGCTAAAGGCTAAGAGCTAAAGGCTAACTATGGCAAAACCAGCAGCAGCAGGCGGCGCAGCAGCCGCGCCGGACAAAAAAGGTAAGAAGAAAACCTTCAAAAAGAAGGAGCGCAAGCACGTGCCGCATGGCCTGTGCTACGTGCAGGCATCCTTCAATAACACGATCGTGACCGTCACCGACATGAACGGCAACGTTCTGTCGTGGAAGAGTTCGGGCTCGCTCGGCTTTCGGGGATCGCGCAAGGGCACGCCCTTCGCCGCCCAGCAGGCCGCGTCGAATGCCGCGAACATGGCGCGCGATCACGGGGTGCGCAGCGTGGATGTGCGGGTCAGTGGTCCCGGTTCGGGCCGCGAGTCCGCCGTGCGGGCGCTGGCCGCCTCGGGCATCGAAGTGCGTTCGATTCGCGACGTCACTCCGATCCCGCACAACGGCTGCCGTCCACCGAAGCGGCGCAGAGTGTAAAACTGAGGTTTCTAGTTTCCTGTTTCTAGTTTCCGGTGACTTACGACAGAAGCGGAACTAGAAACTAGAAACTG
>JBELAE010000431.1:0-4467 GCA_049509155.1 Candidatus Sulfotelmatobacter sp. | reverse complement strand
AATCGTCCGCAACATTTCCGACATGATGCACGTCGCCTACGTCCGCCAAAAAGAAGCGCTCGGCCTCGGCCACGCCGTGCTCATGGCCCGCGAACTCGTCGGCAACGAGCCCTTCGCCGTCCTGCTCGCCGACGACGTCATCGACGCCCCCATCCCCTGCCTCAAACAAATGGTCGACGTCTTCGATCAGAAACAGTGTTCCGTAATCGCCGCCCAAGTCGTCGAAGGCAAAATGATTTCCTCCTACGGCGTGTTCGACGCCCAGCCCGCCGAAGGTTTCAACGGCCGCCTCTTCGAAATCCGCAACATGGTCGAAAAACCGAAACCAGAAGAAGCCCCGTCAAACCTCGCCATCATCGGCCGCTACATTCTCACCCCCGGAATTTTCGAGTGCCTCGCCAAAACTCCCACCGGCGCCGGCGGCGAACTCCAACTCACCGACGGCATGCGCATGCTGCTCAAGCAGGAAAAAATGTACGCCTACGTTTATGAAGGCCAGCGTTACGATACCGGCGACAAACTAGGTTTCTTAAAGGCCACCGTAGAATTCGCCCTAAAACGCACCGACCTCGGCGCCCCGTTCCGCGAGTACCTGAAAGGCCTAAAACTATAAATGAACCAGCGGAAAATGAACCAGCGGACGTCAGGCCCCCAGGAATTCCTTCGTGATCCTTCGTGTCCTTAGTGGTTGACGCCTTTTTTTGCTTTTACGCTAAAGGAGGTTGCCAGCACGGATGGGCAGGCGCACCCAGCCCCGCAAAAACATCGAAGTCCCTGTACGCATTTTCGGCACCGACAGTCACGGTCAGGTCTTCTCCGAAAAAGTTTCCACCGTCAACGTCAGCCGCAAAGGCGCACATCTCGCAGCAGTCCGTCCCGATCTCGGCCTCGACGAAATAGTCGGCCTCACCCACGGCACGAATCGCGCACACTTCCGCGTGAAGTGGATCGGCGAACCCGCAACTCCCCGCGCCGGTCACCTCGGTCTGCTCAACATCGCCCCCGAAAAACCGCTGTGGGATTTTCCCCTCCCCGCCGACGCCATCGATGACTACGATCCCGTCGCGGTCGACAATCGCAAGCACACCCGCTACCGCTGTCAGAATTCCATCGAGATTCACGTTCAGGAAGGCGCTTCTTTCTGGGGCAGCGTCGCCGACCTCAGCCTCGGCGGATGCTACGTCGAAATCCCCATCCCCCTCGAACTCGGCAAGCGCCTGAAACTCGGCATCTGGTTCGGCCAAACCAAAGTCTGGGCCGACGCCCGCGTCGCCCACAGCAGTCCCGGCATGGGTGTCGGCCTGGTCTTCACCCAAATCTCCGACCGGGACGTTGATCAGATCCGAAGCTACCTCCAAGGCCTTTCGCCCTTCGCGCGAAAGCCCCGCCGCGCGGACGCCCCGCCCCAAAGAAGACTGTAAGTCGCGAAGTCAAGCTGGATCATCGCTGGGCGTCATCCCGAGTGGAGCCGTTCTTCAGGCGAAGCGAGGGATCTCGCGCGAATCGCCAGTCCCTTGGACATCCAAACTGCAATTCTTGAGATTTCCGCCTCTTATCTGGCCTACTTCTCTTTCAGCTTCTTCGACTTCTCCTCCACGCCCCGCGCCAGCTTCTCCTTGTGCTCCACTAACTTCTTCGCAATCCCCGCATCCCCCAACCCAATCATCTGCGCCGCCAGAATCCCCGCATTCGTCGCCCCCGGCTTCCCAATCGCAACCGTCGCCACCGGAATCCCCGCCGGCATCTGTACGGTAGCCAGCAGAGAATCCATCCCCTGCAGCGCCGTCGAAGGAATCGGCACTCCAATCACCGGTAACGTCGTATGCGCCGCAATCACCCCCGCCAGATGCGCCGCCCCGCCCGCTCCCGCAATGATCACCTGAATCCCGCGCCCCGCAGCCTTCCGCGCATAGTCCGCCGTCCGGTCCGGCGACCGATGCGCCGACGTCACGTCAATTTCATACCCAATCCCAAACTCGTCCAGAGCCTTCCCCGCCTCCCGCATAATCTCGAGATCAGAATCACTCCCCATCACAATCGAAACCAGTGTCGTACTCATTCATGCTCCTTAATGTTCATGTTCCTATGAATTTGTCATCCTGAGCGAGGATTTTGCTTCGCAGAATGCGAAGCAAAACCGCAGTCGAAGGACCTCGTGCACCCCGACACAACCCGTGACCTCGCAGGGAATTTCCAGCACTCACTTCCTCAACGCCCGCCCCGCAATATCCGTCCGATAATGCGCCCCCTCAAACCAAATCTTCCCGCAAGCCTCATAAGCCCGCCCCACGGCCGCTTCCAAGGAACCCGCTCGCGCCGTCACTCCCAGCACTCTTCCGCCCGCCGTGTAAAAAACATCGTCACGCCGAGTCGTCCCCGCGTGAAACACCTTCACCCCTTCAACCGCTCCCGCTTCTTCCAGCCCATCAATCCGCTTTCCCACCTCATACGTCCCCGGATATCCTCCCGACGCCATCACCACACACACCGAAGCGTCCCGCGACCATTTGAAGTCCCCATCGCTCACGCGTCCTTCAATCGAGGCCTCCAGCGCCTCCACCAGATCGCTCTCCAGCCGCATCAGAATCGGCTGCGTCTCCGGATCGCCAAAGCGGCAATTGAACTCCAGCACCATCGGCCCGCGCGCCGTCATCATCAGCCCGCAATACAGCACGCCCTTGAACTCGGCGCCCTCAGCCTTCATGCCCGTAACCACTGGCTGCGCAACGTGGTGCACCAGCCAGTCGCGCATCTGGTCATCCACAATCTCGGCCGTCGAATACGCTCCCATGCCGCCCGTGTTCGGACCGGTATCGCCATCGCCCACCCGCTTGTGATCCTGAGCCGCCACCAGCGGCACAACCCGCTCGCCGTCACTGAACACCAGAAACGACAGTTCGTCCCCCGTTAAACATTCCTCCAGCACCACCCGCGCCCCAGCCTCGCCCAGCATCTTCCCGCTCAGCATTTCCGCCGTCACAGTCGCCGCTTCTTCCTTGCTCTTCGCGATCACCACGCCCTTGCCCGCCGCCAGCCCGTCGGCCTTCACCACGACCGGCGCATGAAAGTGACTGAGTGCCGATCGCACCTGCTCCATCGAATCACAAATAGCGAAATGCGCTGTCGGGATGTGATGCCGCTGCAAAAACTCTTTGGCGAAGCTCTTGCTCGATTCCAGCCGCGCCGCCGCCCGCGTCGGCCCAAACACCGGCCAACCTCGCCGCGTAAACTCATCCACCACGCCCAAAGTCAACGGCAGTTCCGGCCCAACCACGGTCAAGTCCGGCCGCAGCCGCGCCGCCAGCGTCGTGATCGAATCCAGATTCTTCAGGTCCGCCCCGACGCACTCCGCATCGTCGGCAATGCCACCGTTCCCCGGCGCACAGTAAAGCTGCGAAACGCGGGGAGATTGCCGCAGTTTCCACAACAGCGCATGCTCGCGCCCGCCGCTTCCTAGAACCAGAACTTTCATAAGCCGGAAACGCTTCCAGGGAAAATTAAGGTTAGGGGTTGCCGAGGAACAGTGTCAAACCTAACCGACAAAATAATGTGGCGACAGCCGCCCCCGGCTGTCCGTCGGGCGCAGCTCGACCGCTTCGGCTCCAGCTCGCAAACCCGACTCACTTCAAGTACGCCCTCACCAGCGAAATCAGATCCTCCGTCAACTCCTCCGGCGAGTCCGGCCCGCGCTCCGGATGCGTGATGTGCAGCCGGATGTGATCTTCCAGAATCTCCGCCATCAGGCTGTTCACCCCGCCGCGGATCGCCGCCAGCAGCATTAGGATGTCCGCGCACTCATCTCCGTCGGCCACCGCGCGCTCCACGGCTCCGATCTGTCCGCCCAGCCGCTTGATGCGCGAGAACAGTTTCTTCTTCTCTTTTGAGATTTCCGCCGGTTTATCTTTCATCTCTTTCACTCTGTTTTTGCTTGACATATACCCTAGGGGGGTATGATATAAAAATCTCGAAGACCTATGAATACTAGCAGAAAGGAGGCGCCCGACAATGGCCAGTCGCAGTTTGTAACATTCCCGTAATTAACTGTGGATAAGCTCGTTGGATCGAAAAAGTTGAAGCGCTCCGTTGACAGCCCGTCAGGTCTTGTTATTAACTATGGTTAACATAATATCGTATAAGGCAGTTAATCACACAATTGGGGAACAAACCACCTGGCGGCAGTGAAGATATGTGATCGGTGTCACACTTGTCCGTGATATCCGCTGTAGAGCGCTTCTCGCAACTGCATTACCTTGGGGACATGAAATTGAAATTGAAATTCATTTTCAATACGCCTCGCGCCCAGGCTCCCGCCCCGGTTCCAGCGTTCTCCCCTGCGCAAGCCAGCCATCTGCCGAGCCTCCGCCCGTTAATCGGCCCGGTCCTCGCCCTGACCCTGGCAGCCGCGATGTTCTCCTCCCCTCTCGCTCTCGCGCAACAGTCAGCCGCTTCTCCTTCCCCAATACCGAA
>JBELAE010000430.1:0-4493 GCA_049509155.1 Candidatus Sulfotelmatobacter sp. | reverse complement strand
ATCTGCAGCGAACGCAGTTCAAGCGCATCGGTGTGTTTGGGCGATTCGAGCGGCCTTATGCCACGATGAATCCGCAGTATGAGTCGGTGGTGCTTTCGACTTTCTTCGCTTTTTATGAAAAGGGGTTCGTCTACAAGGGGCTGCGCGCGGTTTACTGGTGCATGCACGACGAGACAGCGCTGGCTGAGGCTGAAGTCGAATATGAAAACCACACCAGCCCGACGGTGTGGGTGAAGTACGGGTTGCTCGACGATCCGGCCACGATTGATGCGGCGCTGGCGGGAAAAACAGTTTCGACCATCATCTGGACCACGACCCCGTGGACGTTGCCGGCGTCGATGGCGGTGGCATTCCATCCCGATGAAGAATATGTTGCGCTGGAGTCGGGCGGCAAGGTTTATATCGTCGCGTCGAGGCTGGCGGCGGACGTGGCGGCGAAGTGTAATTTTGTTGACCCACGGCCGCTGGCACAGTTCCCGGGCCGGAAGATGGAGCGGTTGAACTTTCAGCATCCGTTTCTGGATCGCAAGATTCTGGGCGTTCTGGCAGATTACGTCACGATGGACACGGGGACTGGCGTGGTTCACACGGCGCCGTCACACGGCGCAGAAGATTTTATTACCGGTATGAAATATGGGCTTGATGCGACCAGCAATGTCGATGAAAAAGGAATCCTGCGCAACGGGCTGCCGGAATACAACGGCCAGTACGTCTTCAAGGCCAATCCGCTGATCGTCGAATTGTTGCGCAGTCGCGGTGCTTTGCTGCACTCGGACAAGCTGGAGCATTCCTATCCGCATTGCTGGCGGTGTCACAATCCAGTGATTTTTCGAGCCACCGAGCAGTGGTTCATTTCGATGGAGACGCCGATGCCTGGCGGCAAATCAAAAGATGACACTTTGCGCACCCGCACGCTTGAGGAAATCAAGAAGGTGAAGTGGGATCCGGCGTGGGGCGAAGAGCGGCTGTCGAACATGATTCAGACGCGGCCGGACTGGTGCATCTCGCGGCAGCGGGTTTGGGGAGTACCGATTGCGGTTTTTCTGTGCGAGGGTTGCGGCAAGCCGCTGAACGATGCTGCGGTCAATCGCAAGGTTGTGGGATTGTTTGCGAAGTCGGGCGCGGATGCCTGGTTCACGCCGGAGTCAGACACGATTCTTCCGGCGGGAACGAAATGTCCGCATTGCGGCGGCGCGAAGTTCGAGAAGGAAACCGACATCTTCGACGTGTGGCTGGAATCTGGCGCGAGTTATCTGGCGCTGGTCGCGGATGAACCTGAATATAAATATCCGTGGCCGTCTGATTTGTATCTCGAAGGCGGCGACCAGTACCGCGGCTGGTTTCAGTCTTCCCTGTTCTGCGCCATGGGCACGCACGGCACGCCGCCGTACAAGGGCGTAGTTACGCCGGGATGGACGCTCGATGAAAAAGGCCAGGCCATGTCGAAGTCGCGCGGCAACGACGTGGACCCGGTCGACATCGCGAGCCGGTTGGGCGGAGAAGTCGTGCGACTGTGGGTTGCGTCGGTCGATTTCCGCGAGGATGTCGTGGGGTCGGAAGCGCTGATGCAACGCATTGGCGAAGACTATCGCAAGATTCGGAATACTTTCCGCTACGTTCTGGGGAATTTGGGGGATTTCGATCCTGTGAATGATGCGGTCCCATTTGAGCACATGGAAGAACTGGATCAGTACATGCTGCGCCAGACCTGCGCTTTCGCGGCGGATGTACGTACAGCTTATGACGAGTTCGCTTTCCATAAGATTTATCACCGCGTCAATCATTTTTGCATCGTCGATTTGAGCGCGTTTTATTTTGATGTGCTCAAGGACCGGCTGTACATTTCCGCGCCGAAATCGCGGGCGCGCCGCAGCGCGCAGACTGCGATCTGGCGGATCGGTGAAACGCTGGTGCGACTGCTGGCGCCGATCATGAGTTTCACCTGCGAGGAAATCTGGCCGTACCTGCCGAAAGTTGCGGCTCGCGAGGAGAGCGTGCATCTGGCGCAGTTTCCGGCTAACGCGGAGATTCTGGGCGGCGCGGGAAGCGCGGTAACAGATTCGAAATCAGATGCGGACTGGGCAACACTGAGGTCGGTGCGCGATGAAGTGCTTAAGGCGCTGGAGGAAGCGCGGGCCAACAAGCTCATCGGCACCGGACTCGAAGCCCAGGTTGCGATCGCGGCGTCCGATCCGGTGTACTCGGTCTTGCAGCGTTATGCGGGGCAACTGCGCTACCTGTTTATTGTTTCGGCGGTCACGATCGTTCAGGGGCCCGGTAACGGAACTGGCGGCCTTCACATTGAAGTGAAGAAGGCCGACGGCGCCAAGTGCGACCGCTGCTGGAATTATTCTATCCACGTTGGCGAAGACAAGACGTATCCCACGGTCTGCGAACGTTGCAGCGCGGTGCTGAAGGAACTGGAAGGGCAACGCTAATTGATGAAGCCAGCGTCCGCACGCGCCCTGCATTTTCTGCTTGCCCTGCTCGTCGTCCTGCTCGACCGCTGGACGAAGCGAGTCGTTGCTACTCGCATCGCGCTGTACCGGCAGATTCAGATCATTCCAGGATTTTTCCGGATCACCCACACGGAGAATACTGGTGCGGCGTTCAGCCTGTTTGCCGATTCTACGTCACATTGGAAGACGGGCCTGCTGATTGGGTTCTCGCTGCTCGCAATGGTCATCGTCACGGTGCTGTTGTGGAAGCAGACACGCGCGCTCACGATTAGCGGCGTCGCGCTCTCGCTGATTCTGGGCGGAGCGGTGGGTAATCTTTGGGACCGATTGGCCAGCGGGCGGGTGGTGGACTTTCTGCTGTTTTATGTGAAGCGGTATGAGTGGCCGGTGTTCAATCTGGCCGACAGCGCGATTGTGGTTGGGGCGGGGTTGCTGGTTCTGGAGATTCTGTTGCATAAGGCGCCGGAGGAAAAGACGCCGCCTGCTTGAGGGTTTTCTGCGCAAAGGTTCCTAAGGGGCTAAAGCCCACAGCAATAATGATTGCGCGCAGCGCCGAAAGCGCTGCGCACCTCAAAGCAAACCCCCGGGGCTGAAGCCCGCATCGTTACCCTCTGCTTACGGCACGGCTGAAGCCGCGCCCTTCCCAAGAACATTCACGGGGCCGAATTATGCTTGTTAACATCGCTCGGACGAGTTCTAGTTTGGCTCTATCAGTGTTGATCCGCGTGAATCCGTGGCCAAGAAGTTTTTACGGGGCGCCGTAGAGTTGTTTGTAGACGGCGGCGTTGCGCAGGATGGCCTGGACGTATTCGCGGGTTTCGGTGAACGGGATTGACTCGACGAACTCGGGCGAGTCGCGATACGGGCCTTGTCCCATCCATTCCTCCACGCGGTCGGAACCGGCGTTGTAGGCGGCCAGCGCGTGGTCGAACGATCCGCCGAACTTGTCGACCATGCCGCGGAAATAGCGCGTGCCCAGTTGCAGATTGACTGCCGGAGTGAATAACTGGGTGGGATTATAGTGCTTCAGCTCTTCCTGGTGGGCGACAACCTTTCCGGTTTTCGGCAGCAACTGCATCAGGCCAACCGCATTCGCGCGCGAAACGGCCAGCGGATTGAATTCTGATTCCTGGCGGATGAGCGATGCAACGAGATACGGATCGAGATTGTTGGCGTAAGAGAATTTTTTCAGATCGGCCCAGTAGGGGCGCGGAAACAGGGCTTCCCAGTACACGCGTGGCAAGGTTGGAATATCGACCGCGAAATAACTGGGAACGGAATGTTTCATGACTTCGATGGCGCGGTCATAATGTCCGGTGTCGATGTAGAGCTGAGCTGTCTCGGCTGGGGCCCAGTTGCCGCCGTCGGCGCTGGCTGCGGCTTGCAATTCGCGTACGGCAAAATCGATCAGGCCGCCGTTGCCGAGCAACTGCGCCTTCTGCAGGTGGAGATCGTCGGCCGGCGGGTCGGAAAGCGTGACCTTCTCGCCATGCTCGATCGGCGGGATGTGATCGAGCAGCGGATATTTCCCCGGCGGATCGGGGGCTGCGGAAAGTTTTTGTAAACGCTGGCGGCCCAGTTCGGCGTAGTAATAATTGCGGAAGCGGTCTGATAATTTCTGATAGTAGGCGCGGGCCATGCCGGGCTGGTTGTCCTCTTCGGCCAGCCGCGCCCGCCAATACAGGGCTGCCGAAGTTTCGTTGGCGCCGGGATACATGCCAATCTGTTCGTCGAATTGTTTTTTCGCGTCCTCGTTGCGCCCCTGACGAAGAGTGAGCCACGCCGCTTTCCAGTGGGCGTAAGCGGCGCGCGATCCGGTCGGGAAACGCTGCTGCAGTTCGCGAAAGGCATCGAGCGCCTGATCGTACTCGTGATGGACCAGATGCAGATTAGCCACCGATAACAGCGCCTGCTCCAGCCACGTACTGGTGGGCGCGGCTTGCCGAAGGTCGTCGACCAGACGGTAGAACGCTTCGTTCTCATCCGACGACCAGGCCACCTCGCCGAGAATGTACAGACGCTGCGCGTTTTGCT
>JBELAE010000043.1:0-22635 GCA_049509155.1 Candidatus Sulfotelmatobacter sp. | reverse complement strand
GGCCACTCGAACATTCAGGGCGCGACCGACATGGCGGGCATCTTCGACAATCTGCCGGGATACTTGAAGGTGCCGACCCCGGCCGACACCGATCTTGCCGCTTACCTCAAGCGCATCACGCCCACGGTCGCGAAACCCGATCCCTGGGATTCTTTTAACTACTGGTCGAACACCCCGAAGTTTGTTGTGTCGTTTCTGAAGTCGATGTACGGTTCGGCTGCGACCAAGGAAAACGACTACGCGTACAACTACCTGCCAAAAATCGACCGCAACTATTCCTGGGTGAACATCTGGAACGACATGTACGAGGGCAAGGTCAAGGGCCTCTTCGCCTTCGGCATGAATGGCGTCATGATCGGGCCCGACTCGCAGAAAAACATTGATGCCTTGAAGAAGGCTGACTGGCTGGTGGTCTGCGAAATATATCCCGACGAGACCAGCGAGTTCTGGCGCGCTCCCGGCATCTCGACCGACGAGATGAAGCAAATCAACACCACCGTGTATCGCTTGCCGGGCGCGGGTTTTGCGGAAAAGGATGGGACGTTCGTAAATTCGGCGCGCTGGCTGCAGTGGAAGAACGTCGCGCTGCCGCCTCCGGGTCAGTGCAAACTCGACCAGGAAATCCTGGCAACTATCTTTTTGAAAGTGCGCGACCTTTATCAGAAAGAAGGCGGGAAATTCCCCGACCCGGTTCTGAACGCGTCGTTCACCTACACGAATCCGTATAACCCCTCGCTGTCGGAAGTCGCGAAGGAACTCAATGGAAAAGCACTCGTTGACATTACGGATCCGAAAACGAATGTGACCATCAAGGCAGGCCAGCAGCTTCCGGGATTTTCCTGGCTGAAGGACGACGGCACAACTCTTTCCGGCAACTGGCTGTATTGCGGTTCGTGGACGGAGGCGGGCGCACTGACGCAGCGGCGCGGAACGGAGGATCCATCCGGCTTGGGGATTTATCCGAACTGGGCGTGGTCGTGGCCGATGAATCGGCGCGTGCTGTACAACCGTGCCTCGTGCGATGTCGACGGCAAGCCCTGGGACGCGCCGCGGCGGCAGGTTTGGTGGGATGAGGCAAAGCAGTCCTGGGCGGGAGTCGACGTGCCTGACTTCAAACCCGATTCTCCGCCGAAAGATCACATGGGGCCGTTCATTATGAATCCGGAGGGCGTGGGACGGCTGTTCGTGCCGCTCGGCGGCATGCAGGACGGACCCTTTCCAGAATTCTATGAACCGATCGAGAGCCCGATCTTGAATCCGCTGCACCCGAATCAGTCCTCGAATCCGGTGGTGAAGAAGTATAAAACCGATGCCGACAAGTATGCGGTCACCGGCCAGGAATATAAGGTCATCTGCACGACGTATCGTTTGACCGAGCACTATCACTACTGGACGAAAAATAATCCGATGAACGTGCAGCTGGTGCCGGAACCGTTTGTTGAAATTCCGTTCGAACTGGCGGAGCAGATGCAGCTGAAGGGTGGGGAGAAAGTTCGAGTCACCAGCGCGCGCAGCCATTACATTGCGAAAGCCATGGTCACGCGCCGCATCCGGCCAATGAAGATCGACGGCCAGGAAATGTTCCAGATCGGCATTCCGATTCATTGGGGATTCCGCGGCATCGCGGAGGACGAAGGTAAGACGGCGAAGACTTTGGCGAACCAGCTGACTCCGACAGTGATCGATCCGAATGCGTTCACGCCGGAGTTCAAGGGATTCCTGGTGAAAGTTGAGAAAGTCTAGAGCACAGAGTAAGGAATTATGAGCGACCGCAAGACACTTCAGATTCGGCAGATCTCAGGGCACTCCGGGCCGTCGGCCGGGTTCGACATGCAGCGCGATGCAGAAGTCTGCAAGCTGATAGATACCACGATCTGCATTGGCTGCAAAGCTTGCGAAGTCGCGTGCGTCGAGTGGAACGACATGCCGTTCAGTCCGACCACCTTCGACAATACCTATCAGACGATGCCGTCCACGCGCTGGAATTTTTGGAACCTGATCAAGTTCAACGAGCACCAGCGCGAGGACGGAACCATTCAGTGGCTCATGCGCAAGGACCAGTGCATGCACTGCGCTGATCCTGGCTGCCTGCGCGCTTGTCCGGCCGATGGAGCAATTGTGCAGTACACCAACGGCATCGTCGATTTTCAGCAGGAGAATTGTATTGGCTGCGAGTTCTGCGTTTCGGGATGTCCTTATGACATTCCCAAGTTCAATCCCGCGACGAAAAGAGTGTACAAGTGCACGCTGTGCTCGGACCGCGTTGGTGGAGGACTCGAGCCCGCTTGCATTAAGGCGTGCCCCACGGGCTGCCTGAAGTTCGGCACCAAGGACGATATGAAGTACATCGCGGAGGAACGCGCCAAGCAACTGCGCGAGAATTTCGGATTCGAGCACGCGGGAGTGTACGATCCACAATCCATCGGCGGCACGCATGTGGTTTACGTTTTGCATGATGCGGAAAATCCCGAGCGCTACGGCGGGCTACCCAAGAACCCGGTGATCCCTTGGAGTTACACGGTCTGGAAGTGGCTATTCAAGCCGGTGCTAGGCACGTTCGCGCTGTTCGGGTTGGTGGGAGTCTGGTTGCACTACGTGACTGTGGGCCCATGGCGCATCCAGCCGGAGCGACCACGGAAGCCCGAACCGCCGAAGAAGAAGGAGGCTTGATGACGACTGCCATCGATCGTTTCGACGACAAGGCGCGGCAGGCTTTCGATCAAATCGGACAGAGCGAAGTATACGAAGGCGAGTTGCTGCGCCACCCCGTGTACACGCGTTTTCTGCATTGGATGGTTGCGCTCTTTTTCTTCCTCGCGCTGTTTACCGGATTCGGCATTTATCTGCCGTGGCTGTTCCGCTGGTTCATGCCCATCTTTGGGGGTGGGCCGCTCGCTCGCGAAATGCATCCCTGGTTCGGGCTGGGATTTGTCATCTTCTTCGGACTGCAAGCGCTGAATTGGATCAAGCCAATGACGTGGACTGCGGCCGACAGCAGGTGGCTGGGCCATCTGAAAGAGATTGCCAGCGGCCGGGAAATAGGAACGCCGGAGACCGGATTTTTCAACGGCGGTCAGAAAGCGATGTTCTGGGAGATCGTTGCGGGGTGCGTGGTCTACCTGATCACGGGAATTATTTTGTGGATGGGCGCGCGCACGTTCGGGCGCTGGGCAGTCGCGATTAGCTACGTGCTACACGATATTTCCGCCATCATCATGCTGGGCGGGATCTTCATCCACATTTACCTGAGCACCATCGGCGAGCCTGGCACATTTCAAGCCATGATTCGCGGCGCGGTCAGTGAAGCCTGGGCGTGGACGTTCCATCCCGCATGGTACAAAGAAGTTACTGGACGCGACCCGGAACAGGCCTGCGAGGAAGCGCGCCAGCGCGGGCAGTTTGGCGACCGGTAAACTCACCGCTCCTTCTCCGTCATCCACGCCGTTCTCCCTGCAGCCGCCTCTATCAAACGGTAATCGCTGGATTGATCTTTACTATGGATTTTTTGCGTTGGACTATCCGCCGCATCTGCTCCAAAGTAGTTGGCACATCTTCTGCAACGTCGCGGAAGACTCTCCAAACTTATTGCGGTTTGGCTTTTTCCCCACGAATGGGTTCCTGGTTTGACCTTGTCGTCTGAGTGAAGGGCCGCAACCATCGGTCGCGGCATCTGAGAATCCTGAAAAGGGATGAGGGGGAGATGTGTCGGACAAAACAGCCGTGGTAAGCCTGCGCACAGTCGCCGAGCGAGTCGGACTCGCTCCGTGTTCAGTTTCCGCCATTTTAAACAATACGCCCGCATCCATGGCCATCCCGCAAAGGACTAAGGAGCGGGTCTTCCGCGCTGCGGGAGAGTTGAATTACCGTCCGAATCTTTGGGCCCGATCTTTGCGCACCAAGCGAACTCGACTGGTTGCGGCCATCACTCCTGATATCGGCCGGCCCGCGGTTGCCCGTGTGGTCGCGGGCGTGCAAAGCCTACTGCACCGGCGGGGCTACCTGCTCGCTCTCGGAGCTTTTGATTGTGCGTCGGAATGGAACACGATCTCCGTGCAGCTTCGGCAACGCGGAATTGAAGGCATCGTCGCAATTGATGCAGTTCTGCCGCAAGAACTCGATCTGCCCGTGGCCTCCGTCGACCTTGAATACATGACTCTCCTCGAACCCTTGGCAGATGAGATGCAGACCTGGCTTTCTGACTGGGGCGCAACCGCCGCGGAAACCGTATTGCGACAGATTGAGAAAGACACGACTCCTCGCAGGATGAAAGTCGCTCCGAAACGTCCCAGCGCATACTTCGATCTACCGAATGCAGGAACCGCGGCCGAAGTGGACGTGCGCGAACGCGCGTGAAAATCTTCGGCAATTCGCGCGGATGCAAGAACCGCGATTAGCTCCGCGCTAAGGCAGCCGTGAGATCTAACGGCTCAAGCGAATCGGTCCCGAATCTCGAATCTCGTCTGCACGCCTCACCTTCGATGGTGCCTGCTGGCATGAATCGGCCCAGTGTGAGTATAGTGACGTGAGCATCCCGCGAACGTCGGTCGCCACATTCTGCCCGATCCGCGTTCCAGGAGCTTCGACGAGACCTAACGATGAACTCCAACTGGCAGCGGCCGGCATTGTTCGGAATGTTTATGTTGCTCGTGGATTGCCTGGTGGTTGCGGTTGCGGCCGCCCAGGTAGCTAGCCCGCAACCTGCCGCTCCGGCATGGAAACTAGTTTGGAGCGACGAGTTCAGCGGGCCCAACGGCTCCGCGGTCGACAACTCCAAATGGGTCTCAGAAACTGGCGGCGGAGGCTGGGGCAACGACGAACTTGAGTACTACACCAACCGCCTGGAAAACGCATCGCAACAGGATGGCAACCTGGTCATTAAGGTCGTGCAGGAAAAATACGCCGGCCCGGACGGCGTCACGCGAAATTACACCTCCGCGCGCCTGAAGACCCAGGGGAAATTCTCGCAAGCCTACGGCCGATTCGAAGCGCGCATCAAGATTCCTCGTGGCCAGGGAATCTGGCCCGCGTTCTGGATGCTGGGGAACGACATCGAAAAGCCCGGCTGGCCCACCTGCGGCGAGATCGACATCATGGAGAATGTGGGCAAAGAGCCCGCGCTGGTGCACGGCACCATTCACGGCCCGGGATATTCCGGCGAGCACGGCATCGGCGCTCCTTTCGGACTTCCCGGCGATCAGCGCTTTGCCGACGATTTTCATCTCTACGCGGTCGAGTGGGAGCCGAACATAATCCGTTTCTATGTGGACGACCATCTCTACTCGACGAGCACACCCGCAGGTCTGCCCAAAGGGGCGAAGTGGGTTTACGACCATCGGTTCTTTCTGCTGCTCAACGTCGCGGTGGGCGGCGGCTGGCCGGGAAGTCCGGACGCGACGACGGTCTTCCCGCAGACCATGCTGGTGGATTATGTGCGAGTGTATGAGCGCGCGGATTCGCCGCCCGCCGGCGCGGCGCAACACTAACAGCACTGCGTTGTCTCGCCTGTTCTGCCGAATAAACTCGATTGACTGATGCCTTATCGTCTCAGATAGAATCTCAGGTCTATTTCAGCGTTGACGAGGAGCGACGATGAGCAAGGTACGAGTCCTGGCAGGTACACGCAAAGGCGCATTCATTCTTACGGCAGACGGCAAGCGCCAGAACTGGGAGGTCAGCGGCCCGCATTTCGCGGGCTGGGAACTCTATCATCTGAAGGGCTCGCCTGCCGATCCGAATCGCATCTACGCCTCGCAGACCAGCGGCTGGTACGGACAGATCATTCAACGCTCTGACGACGGCGGCAAAACCTGGCATCAGCCGGGAACTCCTCCCGGCGCGCCCGCAGCCCCGGGGCCGCCCAAGTCCGACAGCAACAGATTCGTCTACGACACGTCGGCCGAGACGGGTGCGCCTCTCACCACTCACCAGTTTTATGACGGGACGCAGCATCCCTGGGAGTTCAAACGGGTCTGGCATCTCGAACCGTCGCTCACCGACCCCAACACGGTTTATGCCGGAATCGAAGACGCGGCGTTATTTCGGTCGACCGACGGCGGCGAGAACTGGCGCGAACTTCCCGGCCTGCGCGGTCACGGCACCGGTCCTAAGTGGCAGCCGGGCGCCGGAGGCATGTGCCTGCACACTATCATTCTCGATCCTAGCAATCCCGACCGCATCTACATTGCGATTTCCGCAGCCGGCGCGTTTCGGACCGACGACGGCGGCAAAAGCTGGAAGCCGATCAACCAGGGGCTGTATTCGAAATACATTCCGAACCCAACCGCTGAGGTCGGCCACTGCGTGCATCACATCGCTATGAACCCGTCGCGGCCGGGAGTGTTGTTCATGCAGAAGCATTGGGACGTCATGCGTTCCGACGACGCCGGCGACCAGTGGAAAAAGATCAGCGGTAATCTTCCTACCGATTTTGGGTTCGTCATCGACATCCACGCTCACGAGCCGGAGACGGTTTACGTTGTCCCGATTAAGAGCGACAGCGAGCACTATGTTCACGAAGGCAGGCTGCGTGTGTATCGCAGCCGCACCGGCGGCAACGAATGGGAAGCGCTCACCAGCGGCTTGCCGCAAAAAGATTGCTACGTCAACGTGCTGCGCGACGCCATGGCCGTCGACTCGCTCGATGAGTGCGGCATTTATTTCGGCACCACCGGCGGGCAAATCTATGCCTCCGCCGATGCCGGAGACAGTTGGAATCCGATTGTGCGAGACTTGCCGGCAGTGCTCTCGGTGGAAGTGCAAACACTGGCGTGAACTCAATCTCAAGTCGATTCGCCCCAGCGTTTCTGTGAGAGGTAGCTTTGACATCGCGACTCTGGGAGTGATAGCGTCGCATGCGGTTTACTACAGGAGAAATCCGTGAAGAAGATGGTAATCGCCGTTGCATTCTTGTTGTGGCTTACCACAGCAGCAACGGCGCAAGAAGTGCAGCATCCCGCCGCCAGATCAGCCTCGAGCGGTCACGCCGTGGAAGCCAGGGTGAGAAGAGTCTGGGAAGATTTCAAGAACAAGAATAAGGCTGGGCTCGGGGCCGCGCTGGCCGACGGTTTTCGCGAAATGGAAGAGGGCGGAAGCGGCTTTGGCGACAAGAAGGCCGAAATCGCCATGGTGGATGACTTCGAACTCTCGAGCTACGTTCTCAGAGATTTCACCGTGAAATCCCTCGGGGCGCAGAGCGCTCTGGTCACCTATTCCGCGCACTACGAAGGGAAATCCGGCGGCCTGATAGCGAAATCAGACAGCATCTTTGGCGAAGTTTGGATTCGTGAGGGCAATGACTGGAAGGCGCTTTACATCCAGGAAACTGCGGTGAAGTAAATCGTGATTCGAGTCGAACTTCCGCAACACCTTCGCACCCTGGCGCACGTCGACCGCGAAGTGCAGCTCGAGGTCGAGGGGCCGGTCACGCAGCGTTCGGTGCTCGATGCGCTCGAGGCGCGCTATCCTATGCTGCGGGGCACGATTCGCGATCAAGTCACACAACAGCGGCGCGCCTTCCTGCGCTTCTTCGCCTGCGAGGAAGATTTCTCCCACGAACCGCCAGACGCCCCGCTGCCGGATGCGGTTGCGTCGGGGAAAGAACCTCTTCTGATTGTCGGGGCGATCGCTGGAGGCTAGCGAGGCGGATGGGCAGAAGAGAAAGAGATCAGCCGCGCGCAATTTGAATCAACCTTGGCAGCACGTTGCCGAATGCCGACGTTTCGACCGGCCTGCCAAAATCGAAATACATTTTGCGATAGAGTTCGTAGAGGTCGCGATACACGTGTTGCGTCTCGGGCTGAGGCTGGTAGACCGTGTGCGTGGGACAGATTTTCTGCTGCGCTTCGTCAATCGTTTTGAAGCTTCCGGCCGCAAGGAACGCGAAGATGGCCGCGCCAAGGCCGGTGACCTTGCCGCTCGGCACCAGCACCGGACGGCCCAGCACATTCGCGTACACCTGGTTCAACACAGGATTGCTCTGCGGAATTCCGCCGCCGTTAATGACGCGCTGCGTAGGAGCGCCGTACTCGCTCAGGCGATCGAGAATCACGCGAGTATGAAACGCCGTGCCTTCAATGGCCGCGAACAGCTCGTCCTGCGCGGTGTGCAGCAGGTTCCAACCCAGCGTAATGCCGCCGAGATTCGGGTTCACGAGAACCGTGCGGTCGCCGTTGTCCCAAGTCATACGCAGCAAGCCGGTCTGACCCGCGCGATAACTCGCCAATCCTTTGCTTAACTCTTCAACGGTGGTGCTGGCGCGGCGTGCGATCGCGCTGAAAATATCTCCCGTGGCGGAGAGTCCCGCCTCAATGCCGGTGAACTGCGGGTGCACGCTGCCCGGCACGACGCCGCACACACCGGGAATCAACTGCGCCTGGCGCGCGTAGGCGATGATGCAGGTCGAAGTGCCCACCACGTTGACTACGTCGCCTGCTTTAGCGCCAGCGCCAATCGCGTCCCAGTGCGCGTCGAAAGCTCCGACAGGAATTGGAATGCCCGCGCGCAGTCCAAGCTTCTCGGCCCATTGGGGCGCGAGCGTTCCGGCAATTTTGTCGGACGTGGCGTATTCGCCGTCGAGTTTCGCCCGCACGCCCGCGAGCAGCGGGTCGACTCTCGCAAGAAAATTCTCTGGGGGAAGGCCGCCCAGCGCGGCATTCCACATCCACTTGTGGCCCATGGCACAGACGCTGCGCTTCACCCGCTTCGGGTCGGTGATGCCGCAGAGCGTGGCCGCGACCATGTCGCAGTGCTCGAAGGCGCTCACGAACTGCGCGCGCTTTTCGGGATTACGGCGAAGCCAGTGCAGCAGCTTGGCGAAGCCCCATTCCGAGGAGTACACGCCGCCGCACCACTGAATAGCTTCCAGCTTCTCTTGCCGCGCGAGTTCCGTGATCTGCGCGGCTTCCTGTTTGGCGCGGTGGTCGCACCACAGGTAATAGTCGCCCAGCGGAACCAGTCCCTCGCCGACGGGGATCACGCTGGAGCCGGTGGTATCGAGCGCGATCGACTGCACCTGATCGCCGGTAATTCCGGCGGACTGCACCGCCCGCCGGGTGGCCTCGGCGAGAGCGCGCATGTGATCTTCGTGGGATTGGGTGGCGAAGTCCGGGTCTTCGCGCTTGCGGTGCAGAGGATATTCTGCGATGGCGGAGGCTAGGAGGCCGCGCTCGCTGTCCACAATTGAGACTCGCACGCTGAGCGTGCCGAAATCGACTCCCGCGACAATGGGCATGGGTTAAGGTCTCACGAGTCGTGTGGACTTGGTCGCCGCCAGCGTTCGCAACCGGGGCGAGAAAACAGCAGGTTCCTCCACTGCGCTCGCTTCGCTCCGCTCCGGTCGGAATGACAACGTTGTTGTCACTGCACCTTCCGTCGGAATCACAGAGTATTTCTCTAATTATTGTGCCAGTGCATCTGGTATCCCAGATAGCGAATCGCGGCTTCGTGCACGGCGGCGGCGGTGGTCGAAAAGTTGGCGGCTACATGATGCTCGAATCCGTTTTCGCAGATGTAGTGCAGCAGCTTTTGCAGGTCGGCGATCTGCACGACGCCTACGCCGCCGAAGGTATTCAGCGCGTCAGTGGTAAACGAACCTTCGCCGACGTAGCCGCGAATTACTCCCGCGGTATCGTCGGTCGAAAAACGCGCGAAGCTCATCGCACCCGGCTTCACGCGGCCGACGACTGTGCCGAAGGTGTTGTCCTTGCCGACGGTGCCGGCGATGATCTCCTGGAAGTCCATGCGAACGTCCTGGAAGAAATGTTTGGGCAGGTTGCTGCAGTGGAAGCAGACGGCTTTGTTGGGATCGTCGCCGTAGTTGTTGTTCCAGTCGAGCAGCGCACTCGGGGTCTGCGATGCGAGCGCCAGGGCGTGCATGCTTAGGGTGCCGCAAACATCGACTTCGCAGGCCGCGGGGATGAGGTTGTTGCTCATCATGCTCATGATGGTGCAGGGGACCACGCCGAAGTATTCTTCCATGGAGGTCCAGCACTGGACGGCGCTGATCTTCACGTCGGTCTGCTGCATCCAGTCGTCGATCACGTAGCCGAGCTTGGCCATTTTGGCGAGGGCAGCGTCTGGAACTCCGCTGGTAGTGACGTATTTACGAATTGCGGCGAGCTTCGCTTGCACTCCGGCGTGATCGTCGTTCAACTTGGCGATGCGGCCGAAGACTTCTGAGAGATCGAGGGTCTCGGTGGAGATGCCGTGGGCTTCGAGAAGCTTTTCGCTGTAACGCACTGTGTTGAACGCCGTGGGGCGCGCGCCGATGCTGCCCACGCGCAGGTTCCGCATGCCATTGGCGACGCGGCAGACCGCCGCGAACCAGGCGAGATCGTTGCGAAAGTCTTCTGAGTCGGGACTGACCGTGTGCAGACGCGTCAAAGAATACGGGATGCCGTACTGCCTGAGGTTGTTGCAGGCCGACATCTTCCCGCAGAAGCTGTCGCGGCGGTGCAGGATGGTCATCTTCTTCGCATCATCGGGCGTGGCCTGTACGAGCACGGGGATGTCGAGGCGAGCTAAACGCAAAGTGTCGGCGATAGCGCGCTCATCGCCGAAGTTCGGCAGCGAGACGATGACTCCATCGAGCCGGTCGCTATTTTTGCGGAATAAAGCGGCACATCTTTTGGCTTCGTCGTGAGTTTCGACTGCACCGTGCTTGCTGTCGTCTGGACCGAGCACCACGCAATCCATGCCGGCCTTGGTGAGCGCCTGTATCATCTCTTCGCGGCCGGACTTGGCCAGCTCACCGGGAAAGAAGCCGCGGTTCCCGACGATGACACCCATGGTCATTTTCTTCTCGGAAAAACTGCTGTCAGACATAAGAATCCCTCTTCCCTACAAGTTGATTAAGACTTCCCCGCTGCCATGCGCGCGCGTTCCCGGGCGGGGGAAAAACGCAGGCTGAAAAACAGGCCAAGAACCAGCAGCACCGCGCCCCACCAAACGTTGGCATGGAGGTTATAGAGCACAACCTGATGCTCGGGCGGATAGGCAAGTTCGTAAATCCCCCTGGCGAAGATGACGGCTCCGTTCACCGCGAGAGATACGCCGATGAAGAACCAGATGGACAGCGATCCGCCGGATTTCATGGTTTCCTCCTACCAGAAAATGATTTGCAGGGCTATGAACACGATCGCCACGACGGCTCCCCAGAATAGCGGGCTTTGGAACAGTGAACCTTTTTCCTCGTGCGGAATCGGCGTCAGGCCGTAGACCAGGTTGGCCAACTCCGCGTCCGGCTTAGGTTTGGTCAACAGGCTGACGACCACGGTGACCAGCAGGCAGATCAGCCAGCACCACAGCGCGCGAAACATATTCTGCGCCTGATCCTGCGCTTGCGAGGAGAGAGCGACGTATTTCACTGCCGCCGGATTAAGAGTCACCCAGATATACATGCCGACCGAAGACAGAGTGCCGGCAAGCAGCCCGGCCCAGCCACCCGCGGCGGTTGCCCGCTTCCAGAGCATGCCCAGGATGACCGTGCCGAACAGCGGTGCGATGAAGAAACTAAAGAGGGCTTGCACGTAGTCCATGATGCTTTGAGCGTGCATCACCAGGTAGGCCGTCCCGATGCTGATGATCACACCTATGATCGTGCACCAGCGGCCCATGCGGACTTTTGATTCGTCGGAGGCATTCTTGTTGATCAGGGCTCCGTAGATGTCATACGTCCACACCGTGGTGAAAGCGCTGACGTTGCCTGCCATGCCGGACATGAAGCCTGCGATCAGGGCGGTGATGCCGAGGCCGAGCAGACCGGGTCCGCAGTAGCGTGCCAGCATGAGCGGCAGAACTTCGTCGTAGCCGTGCAAGCCCTGCGCCTGTCCAGCGTCGGACCACGCGAGGTCGGCGGGAACCAGTCGCATCAGACTGCCGGTGTGCGGATCGCGCAACAGAGCCAGACCGAGCAGGCCGGGAAGAATGACGATGAAGGGAACCATCATTTTGAAAGCCGCGCCGATGATGGGCGCGAGTTTAGCGGAGCGAAGATCTTTTGCCGCCAGGACGCGCTGCACGACCAGGAAGTCAGTTGTCCAGTAGCCCATGGAGATGACTGCGCCCAGGCCAAACACAATGCCGACCCAGTTGATGCCCATGGGATTGTCGGTGAAATGGCCCAGGGTCGACCAGGCGTGGGTGTAAGCGCCGGGATTGGCCACATGTTGTTCGGTCAGATTCTGCAGGATCTTGGCCTTGAGTGCGGTCCAGCCGCCCGCTTCGACCAAGCCCAGAATCGGGATGAGCAATGCTCCAGCCCAGATCAGAAAGAACTGAAGAACTTCATTGAAAATCGCGGAACGCAATCCGCCGAGGGCCACGTAAATCATGACCGTGATGGATGACACCAGGATGCTGAAGTTAATGTCCCATCCGAGAACGACGCGCATTACGACGGCCATGGCGTACATGTTGATGCCGCTCATCAGGACGGTCATGAAGGCGAAGGAAATCGAAGACAGCGCTTGCGCGCCGGGGCCGAAACGCAGTTTCAGATAGCCGGGAACGGAGTGGGTCTTGCAGATGTGGTAGAAGGGCATCATCACGAGAGCGAGGAAGAGCATCGCTGGAATGGCGCCGATCCAGTACCAGTGAGCGGCGAGGATGCCGTATTTATAAGTGTTGCCGGCCCAGCCCATGAGTTCGAGCGACCCCAGGTTCGCGGACAGGAACGCGAGGCCTGCAACCCACGCCGTCATTTCACGGCCGGCCATGAAGAAATCTTCGCCGGTGTTGGCCTGTTCCTTCAGGTAGAGGCCGATGGCCAGCACCAGGGCGAAATAGAAAACGATGATGACCAGGTCAACGGGCGAGAGATGCACCAGGGTCGAGGAACTCAGCACCAGCAGAGCAGGATTCATTGGGTTTTCACCTGTCCGTAGTAGGCATTGCGGCCGTGCTTGCGCAGAAAATGCTTGTCGTGCAGTTCCTGCGCGAGCGGCCGGGATGCAGCGTTGATCGACAGCGTGTGTTGCGCCATGCGGGCTACGTATTCAAGGATCACGGCGTGATGGGCGGCTTCGGCGGCGGTCGCGCCCCAGCAGAAGGGAGCGTGCCCGGCGACGAGGACGGCGGGAATCGCATCGGGATCGAGCTTCGAATTGGAAAATGTGCGGCAGATGGCGGCGCCGGTTTCTAGTTCGTAGTCGCCGGCAATCTCGGATGCAGTCAGACGTTCGGTCACCGGGATGGGGCCGTGAAAAGAATCAGCGTGGGTCGTGCCGAAGCATGGAATTGGAGTCTCAGCCTGAGCCCAGGCGGTGGCATATTCGGAGTGCGTGTGTGCGACTCCGCCGATAGTGGGGAAATGTTTGTACAACTCGAGGTGCGTGGCCAGATCGGAAGACGGGCGGAGGGTTCCGTCGAGGATGTTGCCGGCGAGATCGGAGATTACGATTTGCGCTGGCGTGAGTTCGTCATAGGGGACGCCGCTGGGCTTGATCGCGACCAGGCCCTGGGCGCGGTCGATGCCGCTGGCATTGCCGAAGGTGTAGAGGACAAGGCCGCGGCGAACCAATTCCAGGTTCGCTTCCAGCACCTCTTCGCGCAGTGTCTTCAGCAGCATTTGGAGAGAGATGAGGGTGCTTAACGCTCAGGATCGAGCGGAAAAACCGATTTCGTAAACGTTTACGTAACGGAACATTAAACTTACACACATGCTTTTGTCAAAGACTCCATTAGCGTTGGCTTTCGTTGTCCCTTCTCATCCTGTCGGTGGTGGTATGGGTGCAAGATTCTGCATCTTGACATCCGGCGTCCCAGGTGGTGAAGTGGCACCCTCAGTTTAGGCGCCATCCGTGTCGGTGGTGGTTAGCTCCCAGGCCCAGTAGTCATTTCAGAAACGGGGGATGCACCCATGTTGAAATCATCTCGTCTTTCGACTCCGCTAAGCCTGTGCGATGCAGACGGAGATCGCGCCCTAGAACGCACAACGTGGATGCGACTGGCGTTGATCGCAGCCGTTTTCTGTCTTTGCGGAGTGCCGGTTGCTCGTGGGCAGGCGACGCATTCCACGCCTGCAACGTCGCCTGCGTCGGCCGCGAGTGTGGGGCAGTGGGCCGCCCCGGTCTATTTTTGCCCGAAGGAACCGTGCGTAGTCGGGGCTAACGCCGTAGTGATGTACACCGGCAACGTACTTTTCTACTACTACCCAGCAACCAACACGTTAAACTCCCAGGCGGTGGTGCTGGATCCGGTTACAGGGGCTATAACCAACGTCGCGTTGCCGGTCTCGCGAGACATCTTTTGTTCCGGTGTAACGATTCTGAGCAACGGCCAGGTCATGGTGACGGGTGGGGTCGTGGAGTCCGGCACAAACGGGCACACACACAGTTCCGCCATCGATAATGACGGCACGACCAGCACGATGCTGTTTGACCCTGGGACCTCCACCTGGTCGGTCGGCCAGGACATGAACTACGCGCGCTGGTACCCCAGTAGTGTGGAGCTCAGTACTGGGACGGTGCTTGAGCTGTCCGGATCGAACGAGACTGGTGTGGTGATCCAGACGGCCTTGGAAACGTATGACATCACGACCGGCAAGTGGACGGTGCTGCCGGCTTCGGCCAACTTGCCCAGCAATGTTCTTCAGACCTATCCGCGCATGACGTTGTTACCCAGTGGCAAAGTATTTTTGTCGTCGCCGGCGGCGCAAACCTATCTGTTCGACCCCGCCACCAATGCCTGGTCATTTGTAGCGGCCACCAATTTTGGTTTTCGATATTTTGCTCCCCACGTGTTGTTGCCGGGGGGGACGCAGAAGGTTATGGTCGCCGGCGGCTCGTTGACTCACGCGAATGGTGGCGGTGCGGCGACGAACACGGTCGAAGTGATTGACTTGTCCGCAGCCACTCCGACGTGGACGTACGTTAACCCCATGACGTATTCCCGCTACAACGAAAATCTAGTGCTACTGCCGGATGGAACCGTATTGGCGGTCGGAGGCGGCGGTGGTTGGGGTGAATTCACGAACCCAATCTACACGCCTGAATTGTACGATCCAAAGACCGGACAATGGACGGTTATGGCACCACAGACGATTCAGCGAACCTACCATTCGACGGCGGTCCTGCTGCCAGATGGGCGGGTGATTTCATCCGGTTCCAACAACGGTGCTTCCGGGCAAATCACGTACGAGATATTTAGCCCGCCGTACCTTTTCAGGGGTGCGCGCCCAGTGATCCAATCCGCGCCGACATCTCTTACCTACGGAGCCAAGTTCAACATCACGACTTCGAATGCGTCAACCATCACACGAGTGGCTCTGGTGCGGCCGGGAGCGACAACTCATGCTGACGACTTTGACCAACGCTATGTAGACCTCAGCTTCACCGTCGGTTCTGGAACGATCTCGGCAACGGCTCCTGCAAACAGCAGCCTGGCCCCTGCCGGTTATTACATGCTGGTGATCGTCAACTCCAGCGGCGTGCCGTCGGTCATGCCCTTCCTGCAATTGAATTAGTGGGGCAAAATTCTGCGGCTGCGTTTCTGGTTCTACGGTGCGAACGCCTGACGAGGAGGCGCTTAACCGCAGGCCCCTTGCTCGCGGTTGCGGTGTGGTGTTCTTCGTACCATCAGCAATCGCGCTCAGCCTTGTTTGCGCCACTCCTCGCGCAATTCTCGCCCCGGACATGCTCTGGTCATCATTGGCGTTATATCTCGACCGTACTCGTTGACCCGAGACCTGGTTCCAAGAGCACATTAAAACCCAGCCCGTTGATTTTCGCGCTGCCAGCAGTCATGATCTTCCAGTCATGATCTTGAGGATGGCGCAGGGGAGCCCCGGCGCTGACACCCTGCCTTAAATAATTGCTGGGTGGTTTCGCCCTGAGTAGACGCATGAGCACAGCTGCCTATGACGTAGTGGTCGTCGGCGCCGGGATTGTGGGCGCGGCCTGTGCGGATGAGTTTGCGCGGCGCGGGATGCGAGTTATCGTCGTGGATCGGGATGTGGCGGGCGGCGCCACTACGGCCGCGATGGGGCACATCGTGGTCATGGACGACTCGGCGGCGCAGTTTGCGCTTACGCGCTACTCGCAGCAACTCTGGCAGGCGCTGCGGCCCGAGTTGCCGGACGATGTCGAGTACAACCAGTGCGGAACGATCTGGGTTGCGGCCGACGAAGAAGAAATGGCCGAGGTGCGGCGCAAGCACGCGTATTATGCCGAGCGTGGCGTTCCGACGACGGTGCTCGACCCACAGGCATTGCGGCAACTCGAGCCCAACCTGCGCGAGGGTCTGGCAGGCGGCCTGCTGGTGGCGGAGGATATTGTGGTATCTCCGCCGTGTGCGGCGCGGTTTCTTCTCGACCGAGCACAGAAATATGGCGCGGAGAATCGACTGGGAACATCAGTCGCACAGATGGGACAAGGGCGGGTGCGGCTGTCCGACGATGCAGAGATCTCCACCAAATTTATTGTGAATGCGGCGGGAGCCTGGGCGCCGGAGTTGACGAGCGGAGTGGAGATCAAGAAGCGCAAGGGACACCTGGTGATCACCGACCGTTACCCCGTGTTCTTGCGACATCAACTAGTGGAACTGGGATACTTGAAGAGTGCGCACGCGGTGACCAGCGACTCGGTTGCTTTTAATGTGCAGCCGCGGCGTACGGGGCAGATTCTGATCGGGTCATCGCGACAGTATGGAGCGGAACACAGAGATGTCGACGAGGAAATACTGGAGCGGATACTGGCGCGTGCGCGGGAATATATGCCGGGTCTGGGCGCGATGTCGGCGGTGCGCGCCTGGACGGGATTCCGCGCGGCCACCCCTGACAAGCTGCCGCTGATCGGTCCGTGGCCGGGAGACGCGTCGCTTTTGCTGGCCACTGGGCATGAGGGGCTGGGGATCACGACGTCGCTGGGAACGGCAAGAATCCTGGTGGATCAGATCGTGGGAGCAAGGTCCGAAATTCCGATTGAGCCATATTTCCCGTCGCGCACGGGGAAGTAAACTTCTCATGCGGCCGGGATTGAGTCACATAGGGGGGCTGAATGAACTGGAAGGGCGTGATGCCCGCGATTACCACCTGCTTTCGTGAGGACCTGAGCGTTGATCACGGGTTCGTCGCGGAACACTGCCGGTGGCTTCTGGACAATGGAAGCACCGGGATCGTTGCCCTGGGGTCGTTGGGAGAAGGGGCAACATTGGCGTATGACGAAAAGCTGGAGATGCTGCGCACTTGCGTGAAGGCGGTGGGCGGGCGCGGACCGGTGGTGGCGGCAGTCTCGGCGTTGTCGACTTCCGAGGCTGTCGCGCTGGCAAGCGCGGCGACCGATCTGGGCTGCGACGGACTGATGGTTCTGCCGCCTTATGTGTATAAGGGCGACTGGCGTGAGATGAAAGCGCATGTCGCCGCCGTCTTCAACGCTACGCCGCTGGCCTGCATGCTTTACAACAATCCCGTGGCCTACGGAACGGATTTTCTGCCGGAGCAGATTCTCGAACTGGCGGCGGAACACGAGAATCTGGCGGCGGTCAAGGAATCGAGCACCGATATTCGGCGCGTGTCGGCGATTCGCGCGCTGCTGGGCAGTGATCGGCGGCTGGAAATCTGTGTGGGAGTCGATGACGCCGTGTTGGAAGCGATCGCAGTCGGCGCAACGGGATGGATTGCCGGCCTGGCGAACGCGCTGCCGCGCGAATCGGTGGAACTGTTCAACAACGGTATCAACGGAGAGAAGGACAGGGCGTTCGAGTTGTACCGATGGTTCCTGCCGTTGCTGCGTATGGACACGGTTCCGAATTTCGTTCAACTGATCAAACTCGTCCAGGCGGAAGTGGGGATTGGGAATTCGCGGGTGCGGCCGCCGCGGCTCGAATTGGTGGGGAAGGAACTTGAACACAACAAGAAAATCATTCATGGCGCATTGCAGTCCCGACCGCAGCCGACGGGGAGGGTTGCGTTGCACGGCGGAAAATAAATGGTGGGGTCCTCATTCATGCCAAAACTAGCCGGGCGATCGCTGATCGGATTTCGGGAAGGCGCAGGAGCGGATGAGCCCATATATGCCGCAAATCCCGTCACGGGCGAACGTTTGCAGCCGGGCTTCATTCCGGCTACGACGGAAGAAGTGGACCTTGCGGTCCGGCGGGCGGCGGAGAGTTTTGAGGTCTACCAGAGGGTTTCAGGGAAAGACCGCGGCGCTTTCTTACGTGCAATTGCGGCGAGGATCGAATCGATTGCCAGCACCGTGATCGAGCGCGCCGCTCTGGAGACGGCGCTGCCGCTGCCACGGCTGCAAGGGGAAACCGCGCGCACTTGTGCCCAGCTTCGGCTGTTTGCGCAGGTAGCGGAAGAAGGATCGTGGGTACAGGCGCGCATCGATCACGGAGATCCCGAGCGCAAGCCCGCGCCCAAGCCCGATATTCGATCGCTGCTGCGACCGCTGGGTCCGGTGGTGGTGTTTGGCGCCAGCAACTTTCCGTTGGCATTTTCGGTTGCCGGAGGGGACACGGCGTCCGCACTCGCGGCCGGCAACACGGTGGTCTTCAAGGCGCATCCCGCTCATCCCGGCACCAGCGAGTTGGTGGGGCGAGCGCTGCAGGAAAGCGTTCGGGAATGCGGCCTGCCCGAGGGCGTGTTCTCGCTGCTGTTTGACGGCGGTACGCGCGTGGGAACCGAACTGGTGAAGCATCCTCTGGTGCGGGCAGGAGGGTTCACTGGATCGCGCGGCGCGGGAAGAATCCTGATGGACATGGCGGCGGCGCGGCCGGAGCCGATTCCGTTTTATGCGGAGATGAGCAGCACGAATCCAGTTTTCATTCTTCCGGGCGCCTTGCGGGAGCGTGGCGAGAACATTGCCGCCGGACTGCATGCATCGTTCACGCTGGGAGCAGGGCAATTCTGCACCAAGCCGGGCATGGTGTTTGTGCCGCAAGGCTCCGATGCCGCAACATTCGCGAGGACGCTGCAGCAGTTGGTGGGGGCCTCGGCTCCGTTCCATCTGCTTACCAGAACGATTCGGGCTTCGTACGACTCGGCGATCGCCGGGCGCAGGAACGACGAGTCGGCCAGGCTGGTCGGCGAGGGTCCGAAAGCGGCGGCGGATGCAGGGTTCGCCGTGAGCGCTGCGCTGTTTGAAACCGATGCGGTGTCTTTTCTTAGCTCTGACCTTCGCTCTGCTCTGAAGGGAGAAATCTTTGGTCCGACAACCCTGCTGGTGCGGCACTCCGGCCGGGATCAGGTTCTGGCGATCGCCCGCGGCCTCGAAGGACACTTGACGGCAACGATTCATGGGACAGAGCAGGATCTCCGCGAGTTTCCTGATCTGATTGCGATTCTCGAAAACAAAGTTGGGCGGCTGCTGTTCAACGGATTTCCGACCGGCGTCGAAGTTACGCATGCCATGGTGCACGGAGGACCGTATCCCGCGACTTCGGATGGGCGGTCTACGTCGGTGGGTTCGCAGGCGATTTTCCGATTTGCACGGCCGGTCTGTTATCAAGGGTTTCCCGACAACGCGTTGCCCGATGCGCTGAAAGATGGCAATCCGCTGGGCATTTGGCGGATGGTTGATGGAGAGATGTCGCGAACTGATTCGGCCGCCAGAGTCGAGATCCACGGGGCCTAAAGGCCGCTCTTCCACATTTCAAATCTGGTAGTCCATGTCTTCCATAATTCTCTGCAACTGCTCCGAGAGCGGCTCGCGGGTCGCGCCGGAACCTTCGAGATGCAGCACTCGTTCGCGCAGCTTTTCCACTTCGGCACTACCGAACCGGCGCCGATGCGGCAGTTTTTTCCGACCGTGATGTTACCCAGAATTTTCGCGCCGCCACCGACGACCACACCGTCTTCGATTGTTGGATGGCGCTTGCCGAGTTCCTTGCCCGTGCCGCCCAGGGTCACGCCCTGATACAGCGTGACGTCATCACCTACGATTGCGGTCTCGCCGATCACGACGCCCAAGCCGTGATCGATGAATAACCGGCGTCCGATCTTCGCGGCAGGATGAATCTCAATTCCGGTCAGGAGACGCGCGACCTGGGACAGCCATCGCCCCAGCAGGAAGAGGCCATGATTCCACAGCCAGTGATTTATGCGGTACAACCACACCGCGTGCAGGCCGGCGTAGCACAGGTAGATTTCGAGTCGGGACTTGGCGGCGGGATCGTGCTCCAGCACGTTGGCCACGTCCTCGCGAATTAGCGCCAGCAGGTGCGGCATGGAATTCAGCTATGGTAGTTCGCGATACCCGCCTCACGATATTCGCTCGATATCGCTCAGGCCGGGAGCGCAGCCGTTGGAATCTGCAGCGCTTTGTCGCGCAGTTCCTGAAACAGAATACTGCTCAAATAGCGTTCGCCGAAAGATGGCAGAATCGCTACGATCAACTTCCCTGCGTTTTCCGGCCGCTTCGCAACTTTCAAAGCAGCGACCACAGCGGCTCCGGAGGAGATTCCGACGAGCAGTCCTTCTTCGAGCGGCAGGCGGCGAGCCATGGCGATAGCGTCGTCATTGGTCACGGTGATGACTTCGTCGATGTAGTCGCGGCGCAGGATGCTGGGAACGAAACCCGCACCAATGCCTTGAATTTTGTGCGGCGACGGTTTGCCGCCGGAGAGAACCGGACTTTCGGCGGGCTCGACGGCCACGGCCTTGAAGGATGGCTTCTTGGGCTTGATGTACTGGCTGATTCCGGTGATCGTGCCGCCGGTGCCGACGCCAGAAATCAGGAAGTCAACGCGGCCGTCGGTGTCGTCCCAGATTTCGGGGCCGGTGGTTTCGAAGTGAATCTTGGGGTTGGCAGGGTTGTCGAACTGCTGCAGCATGTAGGAGCCGGGAGTGCTGGCCACCAGTTCTTTAGCTTTGAGAACTGCGCCGGTCATCCCGCGAGGGCCAGGGGTGAGAACGATTTCCGCGCCGAAGGCGAGCAGAAGCACGCGGCGCTCCAGGCTCATGGTGTCAGGCATGGTGAGGATGAGCTTGTAGCCCTTCACGGCGGCGACGAACGCGAGACCGATGCCGGTGTTGCCGCTGGTGGGCTCGATGAGCACAGTTTTGCCGGGATGAATCTTGCCCTCGCGCTCGGCCTCGGCAATCATGCTGACGCCGATGCGGTCTTTCACGCTGGCCACGGGATTCTGGCTCTCGAGTTTGGCCACGACTTCGGCGACGCAACCTTCGGTGACCTTGTTCAGCCGCACCAGGGGTGTATGGCCAATCAATTCAGTGACATCTCTTGCAATTCTCATGATGGATTTACGCTCCGTGCGTTTGACGCGAGAGTTTATCAGGCATTCCTTAGCCAAGTAATACTACCAACTTACTGGCCTATTGATGAGCTTTTATTCTGCATTCAAGATGGAGCGCGGCATGCGGTTGCTCTTGCTGCGCCGTGGCTCGCGCCGGGCACTCGGACTCTGGCCTAGCGGTGCGTCAGTCCGTAGGTCACGGCGCCGGCAGAGCTTCCGATGTTGACCAGAAAAGTGGCGCGCTCGAGTTTGTGATGGCCGGTCTTGTGAAAGAAGTAGCCCAGGCCGATCACGCTCGCGGTTTCGCCGGCAAAATTCACGGCCAGGCCCGCCGTGGAGCGGCCGAACACTCGTACCAGCGGGTTCAGTTCCTCTCCGCCGCTCTGCAGGTTGGCGCGAGTCACGGCGAAATCGGCTCCGTTCAAGGCGGCGGATGCGATGATCAGGACGCGATTCTGAGTGTTGAAGAATTTGTGCTCGGGATGCGCAATCGGCGACGCGATCACAATCGGCATGACTGCCGCCGGCGGAGTGGCCTCAACCGACGGGGTTGGCGCGTCAGGCAGTGGCGCCGATGCGAGCAGCATCTGGGCACGCATCGCCGGGGCAAGGGCGGCGAACAAGAACGAGAAGGCAGTAATGCGGAGTAACGTCAGGCGGAGTAACTTGGGTAATCTGCGGGAAGTCATAAGTGCCGCCGTCTGGCGCGGCACTTACGAAGGGGCAAGCAGGCGGCCACGCAGCCAACATTAGAACCGCGGCAAGATGCTTACAATTAACTCTTTAGCTTGTGTCCTCGATGTGGGGCACAGGCGGCTGTGCATTGTTTTGCAGATCGCGCCGGTGAATTACCTCTGAAGGACAGACTCGCCTATCTCTTGTAAACAACCCCGCCTTTCATCACGAAGCCAACACTCTGCAGCACGCTGATGTCCTGCAGCGGATCGCCGGGCACGGCGATCACGTCGGCGAAATAGCCGGGTTCGAGCGTCCCGATCTGACCGTCCCAGCCCAGCAGTTTCGCGCCGTTCAGCAGATCGGCCTGTAGTACGGCCAGCGGCGATATGCCGTAGTTCACCATCAGCACGAACTCGCGGGCCTGCGTGCCGTGGGGAAACGGGCCTACATCAGATCCCACGGCCATAGGCACTCCGGCCGCGACCTGCTTCTTGAACTCCTGCACTTTCACGTTGAGCATCTCGTGCTCATGCGCGCCCCGCTCAGGCGTGGAAGCGTGGTCGGCGAAATACTCGAAGATGGTAAACGTTGGAACGGCGAAAATCTGCTTTTCCTTCATCAGGCGCATGGTCTCGTCGCCGAGTTGATTGGCATGGTCAATCGATGCCACTCCGGCCTGCGCGGCATAGAGCGTTCCCGGCTCTCCGGTGGCATGCACCGCGACGCGGCGGCCCACCCGCGCGGCTTCTTTGACCGCGGCTTCCA
>JBELAE010000429.1:0-4507 GCA_049509155.1 Candidatus Sulfotelmatobacter sp. | reverse complement strand
TTCATATCCCGCAAAGAAAAAGCTCAGCTCGAAGCGCGCGGTATCTTCGGCGTCGGAGCCGTGAATCGCGTTGTGCTCAATGTTGGTCGCCCATTTCTTGCGGATAGTGCCCTCCTCGGCCTGGGCCGGGTTGGTGGCGCCCATCAGCTTGCGCAGGTCGGCAATGGCATTCTCTTTTTCCAGGGCCAGCACGACGATCGGTCCGCTGGACATGAAGTCAGTGAGCGTGCCGAAAAATGGCCGGCTGGCATGCACCGCATAAAATTGCTCGGCCTGATACTTCGAGATTTCGAGCATCTTCATGGCCAGGATGCGGAATCCGTTCTTCTCGAATTGTTCAATGATGTCGCCCACGGCATTCTTGCGGACGGCGTCGGGCTTGACGATGGTGAAGGTGCGTTGCAGAGTTTTCATAAGTTCGGTCGTTGGTCCTTATTCGTTGGTCGTTAACCCTAAGTATTTTGTCATTCCGACCCTGAGAGAAGTCGAAAGGGAGGAATCTGCTTCGTCCTGCTGCGGTGTGCTAAACGCTCACTCCGATGGCCGACGCCAGCGTCTCGCCGATCGCCGCCGGTGACCTGGCCACGCGAATTCCCGCCGCTTCAAGAGCTTTCATCTTTTCCGCGGCCGTGCCTTTGCCGCCGGAAATGATTGCGCCGGCGTGTCCCATGCGGCGCCCTGGTGGCGCGGTCTGTCCCGCGATGAAGCCGACGACCGGCTTCTTCATGTGCGCCTTCACGAATTCTGCGGCGGTTTCTTCGGCGTTGCCGCCGATTTCGCCGATCATGATTACGGCTTCGGTCTCCGGATCGCGATTGAATAAATCAAGAGCATCGATAAAGTTCGTGCCGATAATCGGATCGCCGCCGATGCCGATGGCCGTCGACTGCCCAATGCCGCGCTGGGTGAGTTGATGCACCGCTTCGTAGGTCAGAGTGCCGGAGCGTGAGACGATGCCGATCGAACCTTCCTTGTGAATCGAAGCAGGCATAATGCCAATTTTGCATTTGCCCGGCGAAATGATCCCGGGACAGTTCGGCCCGATCAGGCGCGACTTACGGTCTTGCAAAAACTCCCAGGCCTTCACCATATCGAGCGTTGGAATGCCTTCGGTGATGCAGACGATCAGGTCGATCTCCGCATCGGCCGCTTCCATGATGGCGTCGGCGGCAAACGGCGGGGGCACAAAAATCACAGTGGCGTTAGCGCCGGTTTTATCGGCGGCCTCGCGCACGGTGTTGAAAATCGGCCAACCCTCGTGCATTGTTCCGCCCTTGCCCGGAGTCACGCCGCCGACAATCTGCGTGCCATAAGCGGCGCTGGCTTTCGCATGGAACGTGCCTTCGCGGCCGGTCAGGCCTTGCACCAGCACGCGCGTGTTCTTATTGACTAGGATAGCCATGAATAAATCCTCGCTGCATCTACCGCCACTCGGTTACGCCAAGAGTGCCCCGGGCCGCGGCCACCACCTTGTCGGCTGCGTCCTTCATCGTATCGGTGACCAGGAAGTTGAATCCTGAGTTCATCAGGATTTTCTTGCCTTCATCAACGTTGGTGCCTTCCAGGCGCAACACGATGGGCAGCTTGATGTTGGTCTTGCGCGCGGCTTCGACTACGCCCGTGGCCAGCGTGTCCACGCGCAAAATGCCGCCGAAAATGTTGATCAATACCGCCTTCACATTCTTGTCGCTCAGCAGGATTTCAAAGGCGTGCGCGACCTGCTCGGAAGTGGCGCCACCGCCCACATCGAGAAAGTTCGCGGGCATGCCGCCGGCATATTTGATGATGTCCATGGTCGCCATGGCCAGGCCGGCGCCGTTGACCATGCAGCCCACGCTGCCGTCGAGCTTGATGTAGTTCAGACTGTACTTTGAGGCCTCCACTTCGAGCGGATCTTCTTCCGTGATGTCACGCAACTCGCGCAGGTCAGCGTGGCGGAACAGCGCGTTGTCGTCGATGGTGATCTTGGCGTCGAGCGCGAACAGGCGTCCGTCGGTGGTCGTGATGAAAGGATTGATCTCGAGCAATGACGAGTCGATATCGAGAAAGGCCTTGTAAAGACTGGACAGGAACTGCACCGCGGGATTGATTTGCTGCGCCTTCAATCCGAGAGTGAAGGCGATCTTCCGCGCCTGAAACGCTTCGAGGCCCATGCCGGGATCGATATGCTGCTTCAGAATCGCGTCAGGAGTTTCGGCCGCGACCTGTTCGATGTCCATGCCGCCGGCGGCCGAAGACATGAAGACGGGCTTGCCTTCGGCGCGGTCGACCAGAATGCCGAGGTAAAGTTCCTTCTCGATGGGCAGCGTTTCTTCGATCAGCAATCGGCGTACGATGCGGCCTTCTGGCCCGGTCTGGTGCGTCACCAGTTTCATGCCCAGCATTTTCGATGCGAGCTCGCCGGCTTCGTCCACCGACTTGGCAATCTTTACGCCGCCGCCTTTGCCGCGGCCACCGGCGTGGATTTGGGCTTTGACCACCACTCCGCCTGCGCCAGCATCAAACAACTCTCTGGCGACCGCCTCAGCTTCTGACTGCGAGGCCGCCATCGCCCCACGCGGCACCGCTACACCGTACTTCTTGAGAATTGCTTTGGCCTGGTACTCGTGGATTTTCATAAATGCACTCGTTAATTCAGAACGTCTCTTAAGAATCGTTTAAGAATCGGAAGGGCCCGGCTTGCGGCGTCGCACTGCGGGCAGCAAACTTTTCATTCTATAGAAGGGCGGGGAATTAGGGCAAACCTGCGGCGTGAATTTGGCCGCCCGCTGGTGCCAGAACGGAAGCAAAATGCTAGGCTATTGGCCACGCCGCCCAACCGCCATGATTGTGCAGCGACGATTGAACAGTCATGATTGAATAACCGTGATTGAACAAACATGATCCTTGACGCTCTCCATCGCATCGCGAACCAAAGCCAGTCGCTCGACCGTGCTGCGGCTCGCGAAGTGATGTCTGAAGTGCTGGCGGGAAAATGCACTGACGCGCAGATTGCCGCATTGCTCATCGCTCTGCGCATGAAAGGCGAGACGGTCGAGGAAATCGTGGGCTTCGCCGAAGCCATCCGCGCGGCTGCAGCGCCATTGCCGATCGAGCCGGCCAGAATGGAGGGCAGCGTGACGGGCGCGCTCGCCGTCAGCGGAACGGGCCGCGATGCTCTGGGCGAAGAATCTTTAGTCGAGTCTTCGTCGGTCGGCTCGTCCTTAGTTGATACCAGCGGAACGGGCGGCGACGCCAGCGGTACGTTCAATATTTCCACCGCGACTGCGCTCGTCACCGCCGGAGCGGGCGTGAGCGTGGCCAAACACGGCAATCGCAGCATCAGTTCGAAATGCGGCTCGGCCGATGTGGTTGAGGCCCTGGGCGTGAACATTCAGCTTTCGCCGGAGCGTGCAGCGCGATGCTTGCATGAAGTTGGCATCTGTTTTCTCTACGCCCCGAATCTTCACCCAGCGATGAAGCAAGTGCAGGCCGTGCGCCGCGAGCTGCGGATGCGCACCATGTTCAATCTGCTCGGCCCTCTGACCAACCCCGCGCGCGCCTCGGGACAGGTGGTGGGAGTGTATTCACTGGATCTAACGGAGAAGCTAGCGGAAGCGCTAAGCATGCTGGGGCTGCATCGGGCGCTGGTGGTGCATGGGTTCGACGGCCTCGACGAGATTACCATCACCGGGCCGACGCGGGTGGCCGAGGCTCGCGACGGTTCGGTGCGGTCCTACGAAGTGGAGCCGGAAGAATTTGGCATGACGCGCGCCACGCTGCAGGATATTGCCGGCGGCGATGCCGTGGAGAATGCGGCGATCATTCGCGCGATCCTCGGCGGAGAGAAGTCTCCCCGGCGAAACGTGGTGATGCTGAACTCCGCCGCCGCCCTGGTAGCCGCGGGCAGAGCGGATCACATCGCGAATGCGATCCCCTTGGCGGCTGTGTCACTCGAATCCGGCGCAGCGGCGAGGAAACTGGAAAAACTGGTCGAGTTTACGTCGCGCTGAACCTGAACAGCAAGCGAACGAAAAAGGCCCACTATTTGGAAGCGTCGCCCGCCTCAATCTTGAATGTGTTGTTCGTCATGTCGCTCTCGGGCACGCTGCCGTCGTTGACCACGACCTCCTGCGGAGCGCCTGGAACTTCCACGCGAATCACTGCCTTATTCTTCGCCTGAACCTCGAGGCGCTGCTGAATTTCTCCGCCGGTAAATTTGACGATGACCGGGACCTCGGCCCCGGCCGTGCCCAGATTATCGAGCGTGATCGTCAGCATGATCGAGTCGTTCATGGTCTTGCGCGGGAAAACGGACTCCACCTTAAAGTCGGGCAGGCCGCGGTCGCGGTAGACCCAATCGTCGAAGAACCACTCCAGATCGCGCTGGGTTTGCGCGGCGATCAGCCGCGGCATGTACGAGGGATCGTTATCCTGCTCGGAACGGTAAGCCGCGAGGGCTTTTTTGAGCGCCGGTTCGCCGACCATGTCGCGCAGCATCCACCAGACATACATCGCCTTGCTGCGA
>JBELAE010000428.1:0-4510 GCA_049509155.1 Candidatus Sulfotelmatobacter sp. | reverse complement strand
GAGAAGGGCCCATGGGGCTGGAATCTGTCGCTCTATACCCCAGTGATCGTGAAGTACCGGGACGAAAAAACCGACCGCGGCATCGAGTTGGAAGACTGGCTGCGGTAAGAAATATCTCCATGGCTGAACAGTACGTACATACCCTAATCGCCCGCGACCCTGCGTTCGCGCCAGCGCCTGAGCAGATTGTCGCTTTCTTCGATGGCCTTGCCAACGTCGGCGCGTCACCAACGAGCGCCAGGCTTATTCTGATGACGCCTTCCGGTCGCCTTCGCTTCTTCAGCGATCCGCTAACTGGAGAAAAGAAATCCTTCCCTGCGCATGATCGTGTCGTTCTCGTAGGCACCGCTGATCTATCCCCGATGATTCGGCCGCTCCAGCAGTACTTCGTCTCCCTAGATGGGCAGGGCCCGCCGCGACGGCCTCCTTTTGTGCTGTATCACAACGGGGCGCCATTTGAGGGCGAGTACGGCTTCACCGTGCGCTGCCGCCTTCGAGCAGAGCCGGTGTGCATGTCCGATCTACCTGAATTTGGCCAGGCGTGCACCACATTCGGCGAAGCAGGCCTCTTTCGCAACCCAGCGAATGGAGCGGTGATCGAAGTGGCTGGGGCGGGCTGTGCTCGGTTCTGGATCGAATTCGAATTCGGCAAGTGGCTGCTGCCCAAGATTGAGGACTCGCTGGAGATACTCGACCCGGCGGTCGTCACGCTTGCCAATCAAGTGTTTGCCATCGCATTCGCGCAAGGTCTCCATCTCCTGTAAATCTCCAAGTTTGCGAAGTTTACGCTTTACTTTCCGCTATAATGTAAAGCATGCCCGAAGCCAAACTCTCGTCCAAGAACCAGATCGTCATCCCCCGCGAGGCCCGTGAAGCGCTTGACCTCAAGCCCGGCGACAAGCTCCTCGTTAGCACGGTCGGCGGAAGAATCATCGTCATGGAAAGGCCAAAGTCCTATCGCGCGGCCCTCGCCGGCATCGCCCGTGGTCTCTATCCCAAGAACTATCTGCGCAAGGAACGCGGCAGTTGGAGATAAGAAGGCTTCTCGCCCGACACCGACGAATTGCCCTCGACACCTGTGTCTTCATCTACCAAATGGAGCGCAATCCAAGGTATTTCGACGTTGCCGATGCGGTCTTCGCATGGATGGAGCGTCCCGGGTTCTTAGCAGTCACATCAACCGTGGCCCTGACGGAGATTCTGGTTCAACCGTACCGCAATGCGAACTTGCCTCAGGCTGAAGACTTCTATTCCCTGCTCACGACCATTCCGAACCTTGAGTGGGTTGCGCCCTCGCTCCACATCGCTAACTCGGCGGCAGCGTTGCGCGCCAGCTATCGTCTGCAGACCCCCGATGCCCTGCTTGCGGCCACTGCTATCTTCTGCAACGCGTCGGCCTTCATCACCAACGACCCTATTTTCACGCGCATCCCCGATTTCGAAACTCTGGTCCTCGACCAGTTGCTTTGACCAAATTGAGGGCCTGCGCACGCCTCTGGTCCGACATTCGTCGAATCGACAGTTGGACTACCTCCGCCCCAGAGAACTCAGCCGATTTTGACGCGCAACTTCCCTGCCCCATTCGAGGTAACCTGAATCTGCCCAAGCTTTCCAATCACAGCATTCGCGTGCTGTAAGGCGTGCGCTGCATACGTGCTCGTAATTCCAATCACCTTCATCCCGCCTGCACGCGCCGCCTGAATCCCCGCGGGCGCGTCTTCGATGACCAAACAGTCGGCCGGATCGAAGCCCAGCAATTCCGCTCCCTTCAAATACGGCTCCGGATGCGGCTTTCCATGCGCCACATCGTCCGCGGTGACCATAACTTTCGGAACCGGCAAGTTGCAGAAGCGCAGGCGCGCGCTGGCCAGCAAAAGTGTCCCTGAGGTGACCACGCACCAACGTCCCTCAGGAATCGAGTTCACCAGTTCCGCCGCACCCGGCATCACAGTCACGCCTTCCTGGTGGTCAGCCTCGCGGCGTTCCAATTCGCACACCTCGGCCTCGGCATCGAGATGCGGCGCCACGCGCTGGATCACCTCGAGCGTGCGCACACCATGGGCGATCGCCATGACGGCGTCGCCGTCAACTCCCTTGCGCTGCGCCCAGGCACGCCACTCGCGGTCGACTGCGCCGGTTGAGTCGACGAGAACTCCGTCTAGATCAAAAAGGATGGCTGAACAAGAAAAGCTAGGCATTATTAAATGTTTATCACACGCTCGGGAAGCGATCGGAGATACCTCAGGGAAGAATGCTCGTTTCCAGTTGACGGCTCACCGGCACGGCTTAAGCCGTGCCCTTCCCAAACCCATGAGCCGATGCTGGCACTTGTCGTAGCGTGCACCTAACCCTCAATCGTCAGATGACTCGGCTGGGCCGTCAGCGCCGCCTGCTGCGCCCGCTGCCGCAAGAGCAAGTGCCGTCCGCGGAAATGCGCCTGGGCGCGCTGTCCCCAGGCGCGCACAAACCAGTAATTGAGTCCCGCGCCAATAGCAGCGCTGGCCAGCGGAATCACGCGGCCTGCCCACTTTTCGACGACCTCCGTGCTGGCCTTCGCGGCGATGCTTTGGATTACGCGTGGCACGAATTTGTTGACCACCTCTTTTTCCAGAAGCTCGCGGCTGATGTCGACTCCGGCGGCGCTGGCCGCGGCAATCCACAGTTCAGCGATCTCGTCGTCGGTGTTGAACTCAAATCCGTAAAGCAAACTCAGTTTCTGAATGGTGCGCATCGTAATCGCCGAAAGGATGCCGAGGTCGGGAACTATGGTCAGCAATCCGCCGAGGCCGAGTCCCGCGCCTTCGATGGCCGCGACCTTCATACCGCTGCGAATGATCGAGTCGGCCACCACGTCGAGTTCGCCAATCTCTAGCGAATAGACGCCGTGGTATCCGCTGATGGGCACTCGGTATGCCGCGCGCAGTTGCAGCAGGAACTTGTCAGGATCAACGCGCACCGTCGAGTAGGCGCGGGTCAGGCCTTTTACCATCGCCGTTTCCACTCGCCGTCGAAGCCACGATTTGTTCGCATCGGCCATTGCTTCAACCTTACCGCAGGGCGGACGGGAAAGCTATGCCGGGAACACTCTAGTTCTCAGTTCTCAGTTCTCAGTTCTCAGTTCTCAGTTCTCAGTTCTCAGTTCTCAACCGCTGGCCGCTGGCCGCTGAACTGGATTCCGAAATCCGAACTGCCGTCCGACACTTTGGTCGCTCGGTACCCGGTACTCGGCCCTCGTCGCTCGCTGCCTGTGCTAGCATCATGTTTACTCAATGCCAACTGGAAAACTGCAGATTATCCCCCTTGGAGGCCTGGGCGAGTTCGGTATGAACTGCATGGCCGTCCGCTTTGGCGACGACATTATCGTCATCGACGCCGGACTCATGTTCCCCGAGGCCGAACTTCTTGGGGTCGACATCGTGGTCCCCGACATTTCTTATCTCATCGAAAACCGCCAGCGCGTGCGCGGAATTATCCTGACGCACGGGCATGAAGACCACATCGGCGCGCTGCCGTGGATGCTTTCCGAACTTAAAGTTCCGGTCTGGGGCACCGAGTTCACGCTCGCCTACGTGGAAGACAAACTCGACGAGCATGGCCTGCTCGACGACGCCGACCTCCGCGAAATGCGCCCCAACGAGCGCTTCAAGGCTGGAGTCTTCACGGTTCATCCCATTCACGTGACGCACAGCCTGGTCGACTGCGTGGCGCTCGCCATCCATACACCGCTCGGGGTCATCATTCACACCGGCGACTTCAAGGTCGATCCCACGCCCACCGACAACAAACTTTTCGATCTGCACGCTTTTGCTGAGTATGGAAAGAACGGCGTGCTGGCCCTGTTTCAGGATTCCACCAACGTCGAGCGTAAGGGATACACGCCCAGCGAACGCGCGGTTCGAAGGAAGTTCGACGAAGTTTTCGCCCACACCAAGCGGCGGCTCTTTATTTCGTGCTTCTCGTCGTCCATTCACCGCATCAACCTGGCGGTGCAACTGGCCCACGAGCATGGCCGCAAAGTCGCGTTCCTCGGCCGCTCCATGAACAACTCCGCGGAGATTGCCGAAGACCTGGGCTACATCGAAGTGCCCGACGGCCTGGTCATCAATCCCGGCGAGATGAAGAATTTTCCGCCCGAGAAAGTTTGCGTGCTGATCAGCGGCACGCAGGGCGAGCCCATGTCGGCGCTGTCACGCGCCGCGGTCGACAACCACAAGCACGCCAAGATCGAAAAAGGCGACACGGTCGTGCTCTCTTCGCGCATCATCCCCGGCAATGAAAAAACCATTTACCGGATGATCGATCACCTGTTCCGCCGTGAAGCCTATGTCATCTACGAAGACGGAACTTCGCCGCCGATTCACGTCAGCGGACACGCCAGCCAGGACGAACTCAAACTCATCATCAACTTGGTCAGGCCGCGCTACTTCATTCCCATCCACGGCGAATACCGCCAACTCAAGTTGCACGCTGAAATGGCGGCCGCCATGCACAGTTCAGTTGGCAAAGTAAT
>JBELAE010000427.1:0-4511 GCA_049509155.1 Candidatus Sulfotelmatobacter sp. | reverse complement strand
GCCATGGCGCTGCGGGCTTCGGCGATCATGGCGTCGGTGTGGCGGCTGGTCGCGTAGGCTCCGCCGGTGTTGGCGTTGTCGCGGCGCAGGTAGTTGGAGATGGCGTCGATTACGCGCTGCGGAACTTGCGTTCCGCCGGGGCCGTCGAGGAATGCGGCGGGGTGTCCGTTGACGGTTTGGGCGAGCGAGGGGAATTGGGCGCGGATGTAGGTTAGGTCGAGGGCGGTTGGAACGACATGTTCAGTGGTCTGCATGTTCTTTCACTTTTATCACGACGACGGGCCTTACGTTTCAAACTGCGGCCGCAACGTCGATTAGAACTCCGACGATCAGTAAGCAAGATTGCGGTGCAGCTTTCTGCAGGTGGCGAAGGGCTCCCGTAGCCTGTGTCCACAGCTCCACAGTCCAAGGCACCTCGCGGAACGGACGCGGTAGTAGTAATAATCTTCCCCACCCCAGATGGAGCCGCAAGCCCAGAGGTAGAGGCATTTTGCAGAACGCGCCCGCACGCTCGAAAAATAAGGATCGACCAGGGACGGTTCCCTCGTGATCATTATGTGGTTTTCGGATTGAGCGATGTGTTCCCCGGTTGTTTCCGGACAGGGCCATCCAGAGATTTCGGAGGCGGCAGCAATTTGAAAAGAATAAGTCAGGGGGTACTCTGTAACCTCAGACTCACATCCCCGGCATTCAAACCGCGATTGTTTCGCGCTGTTCAATGCGGCGTCGGTAAGCATTGGAGGTCCGCTCACCACGACAGCCGATGCGACGTTACCGTCCTTCCCGATTTCGAGTTTCAGCTCAACGTCGCCAGTGATGTTTGCTTGTCGGGCCAACGGTGGATACTTGGCACCAAGAAGGCTCACCATAACAACCTCACCTTTCGGCTTTGGGGGAGGGATGGTCTGCGCGGACGCGGCGCTAGCTATCGCGAAGGCGAGCAAAAGTAAGAATCGCGCAGCTCTTTTCACACCTGTACTCTACTCCGAAGCTCTCACAAAATCTGCCAGCAGGCCGTAGGCCGTGGCGTAGAGGCCGGGATGTTCTTCGGTGACCGCCAGGCCGGGGAAGATGTCGGTTTCGAAATGGAGGTAGGACGACGTGCCGACGATCCTTCCCATGGGCGAAGTGGCCAGGACTTTTTCGGGGGCGACGATGGCCTCTACGCCGCCGCTGACGCGTTGCGCGCGGCAGACTAGCTTGAAGGGCCAGCCATCGCGGCGGGCGTTGCGCAGGGCTTGCGGGGTTAGGTCGCGGATGCCTTCGCGTTCGATGTCTGCGAGGCGCACGGGGAGATCCATCAGAACCGTGATTAGGGCGGCGGTTTTGACGGCGGCGTCCCAGCCGTCGATGTCGTGGGAGGCGTCGGTTTCGGCAATGCCGAGGGCCTGCGTTTTTTTCAGAGCTTCGTCGAGGGTGAGTCCTTCTTCCATTTCTCCCAGGATAAAGTTGGAGGTGGAGTTCAGAATTCCGTGGAAGCCTTGCAGGTGAACCGTCGGCATCTGGTCGAACAAAGAGAAAACCGGAACGCCGTCCATGACAGTGGATTCGAATAAAAATTTCTTGGCGCGCGCGGCGGCGAGATCGCGGAGTTCGCGGTAGGCGTGGACGATGGGTCCTTTGTTGGCGGTGATGGCGTGGGCTCCGTGGTCGAGGGCAGCGCGGATGTGGCCGACAGCGGGCTGTCCGGTTTCGACATTGAGGGACGTGGCTTCGAAGAGGACGTCGGCTTGGGCGGCGGCTAGCCAGGCGCGGACGTCGGACAGCTTTTGATCAGATTTGCGGCCGTTCGCGGACAGAGCCTGCCCTGAGCTTGTCGAAGGGAGTGTCCGCGCCACATTTGTTTCGGCCGCATGGGCATGGGGATCCAGACCATTCGGGTCGGCGATCCAACCCAGGCGGCGGGAGGCGACGCCGGTGAACTGGAAGGCGATGCCGTGGCGATCGCGCAGTTCCTGGGCGCGATCTTCGAGAAGGCGAACCAGGGTCCGGTTGACGTTGCCGAAGCCGAGGAAGCAGAGGTTGTAGGTGCGGATGGGATTCCTCGCGCAGGGGCTAAAGCCCGATCGATTTATGTTGCGGACGCGGCGCTGAAGCGCCGCTCTTCCACGGTACTGTACACACGGCTTTGTACACACCGCTCTGCATACGCCGCTTCCCAACGACGCTTTCCGGCTTATCTCGCGGCAGCTGGCCGCTCTCGACGCTGGCGGACAGGAGTGTCCGCCCCACATAAAACCTAGCCCATCACGGTGGTGTGCTCGGGCTTGATTTTGTAGATGACGCGGGTTTCGCTGGGTTGGGCGTAGGGATATTTATCTACGCCGAGATACTTTTTGGCCAGCTTATTGATGCTGTCGTCGGCGCCGTCTTCGGTGATTTCGACGACGCGACCGCGAATTTCGAGATAGCGGTAGGGATTTTCGGGATCGACGATGGCGAGCGAGACGCGGGGATCGCGGCGGACGTTGCGGTCTTTCTGGCGTCCTTTGGCGGAGTTGAAGATAACGTGTTCGCCGTCAAAATCGACCCAGACTGGGGTGACTTGTGGGCGGCCATCGGGCATGAGCGTCCCCAGGCTGGCAAAGGCCCGCTTCTGAAACAGATCGCGATACTTCTCGGGGATGACTTGCGACATAAGAGCCTCCGGGAATTTGGATTGCAGCAGCATTATAGACCGCGGGGCGTGGGTGCGGAGAGAGCGATAGGCTGTGGGTCTGCCCTCGAGCTTTCGGTTTTGGTCGGGGCAATCTAGTCCGGGCCGGATGTCCCCATATTTGCGATTTCTTAGTTAGAATTGTGGCCCTATGGAAGCTAAAGATTTGACTTCATTGCCAAGTAGACACTCGATGTTCGGCGTCATGGCGCTCTGTGTGGTGCTTTTGGTGGCCAGCCCACTTCTCGCGAAGGACGCGAGAAATGGGGCACCCACGGCGAGTGATGCCGCGCAAAAATATCCACCGACAATCGTGTTTATGACGGATTTTGGGGTGGTGGATGATTCGGTGGCGCTGTGCCGGGGCGTGATGTATTCGATTATGCCCGACGTGCGGATTGTCGATCTGACACATGAGGTGACGCCGTTTTCGATTCTCGATGGGGCGCGATTCTTGTATGGCGCGACGCCTTATTTTCCCGCGGGCACGGTGTTTGTGGTGGTGATTGATCCGACGGTCGGGAGCACGCGCAAGGCGATTGTGGCGAGGTCGAAGCGCGGGCAATATTTTGTGCTGCCCGACAACGGGCTGCTGACGCTGGTGGAGCAGCGCGACGGGATTGAGGCGGTGCGCGAGATCACGAATCCGGAGTGGATGATTGGCACGAAGTTGTCGTCGACGTTTCATGGGCGCGACCTTTTTTCTCCGGTGGGCGCGCATGTGGCGCGCGGAGATGACTGGACGAAGGTTGGTCCTGAAGTGCCAGTGAAAGATCTGGTGCGGCTGGAGTTGAAGGCGGCCACACTCGACGAGCGCGGGCTGAGCGCCACCGTGATTGCGACCGACGGGCCGTTTGGAAATCTGGTTACGAACGTGGATGCGGAGGATTTTCTTAAACTGGGATATCAGCGCGGACAGGAGGTGCCGGTGACGGTGGGCGGTAAAGAGATGAAGATCAAGTTCGTGAAGACTTTCAGTGATGTGCCGCTGGGGCAACCGCTGCTTTACATCGACTCGCGGGGGCATGTCGCGATGGCGGTGAATCAGAATAGCTTTTCGGCGACTTATGGGATTAAGCCCCCGGCGGCGCTGTTTATTTCGCGGGCGAAGTGAGACTGGTGGTATCCGGCTGGATGCTCGAGCCGCGGGGCTTCGCCGACGCGGCACGGCCGAGGCGGCCGTCGCCACATGATTTGTGGCGCTACCCTGCGTCTTTCGCTATGCGGGGCAGGACGGCTCGCAGTAACGCTTCGAATGTGGTTTTGACGCGTTCGCCGGTTTCCATGACTTCAGCGTGGGAGAGCGGCTGGTCCAGAATTCCTGCGGCCATGTTGGTGACGCAGGAAATTGCCAGCACTTTGATTCCCATGTGGCGCGCGGCGATGACTTCGGCCACTGTCGACATTCCTACCAGATCGGCCCCAATTCTTCGCAGATATTCGATTTCGGCGGGTGTTTCGTAGCTGGGGCCGAGCAGGCCGGCGTAGACGCCTTCGTGCTGCGGGATGCCTAGCTTGGCCGCTTCTTCGCGCGCGATCTGGCGATATTCTTTCGCGTACGCGTGGGTCATGTCGGGGAAGCGGACTCCGAAGCGGTCGTCGTTGGAGCCGACCAGGGGATTGGCTCCCTGCAGATTGATATGGTCGCGGATCAGGACGAGCGCGCCTTGCGAGTAGCTGAGATTGATGCCTCCGGCAGCGTTGGTGAGGATGACTGCGCGGATTCCCATGCGTGAGAAGACGCGGATAGGGAACGTGATTTCCTGCGGCGAATATCCTTCATAGAGATGCACGCGGCCCTGCATGGCGTCTAAGGGGACGTCGCCGGCATTGCCGATGACCATCTGGCCGGCGT
>JBELAE010000426.1:0-4513 GCA_049509155.1 Candidatus Sulfotelmatobacter sp. | reverse complement strand
GATTTTGAAGATGGTGCCTGCGCCGAAAAACCAGTAGGACGTAGTTTCCCCGCCTGCTATAGTCGTCCCGTAGAAATTTCCATCGGTGCCTTGCACTAAACCCGCATAAGGTGTGGCTCCGTCCGTGCAGTTAGTCTGGGAGCAGAAACTGTATAGAGTAGTCACCGAGCCGCCAGTGGTCATTTTGAAAACCGTGCCGCATCCCCCGGTGGGACAGTATGTCTCATTGGCATTTGCGCCTCCGTTGAACGTTATCCCGTACAAGTTTCCGTCCTGACCTTGGACTAGCCCCCCGAGAGGTTCGCCGCCGTCCGTGCCATCGAAGCTGTGCAGAGTAGTCAGTTCCCCTGCAGGCGAGACCGTGAAAGCGGTGCCGCAACTCCCATCACAGCTGTTGTTTGTGATTCCACCCAACTGCGTTGTCCCGTAAAGAGCTCCGCTGCTAGTCCACAGCAATGGCCCATTCGGACTTTGGCCGTCGCTGCAGTTCGGTTGAGCACAGAAACTGTAAAGCGTGGTCAACGTACCGCCGGGCGCAATTTCGAAGACAGTGCCGCATCCACCGACAAGGCAGTATCCCTTCACTCCCCCCTCCTCGGTCGTCCCGTAGAAGCTCCCGCTGGCAGATTTCGCCACGCCCCAGTTAGGGGCTTGACCGTCGCTGCAGTTCAGTTGAGCACAAAAACTGTAGAAGGTGGTGAGCTTACCCAAAGGCGTAACTTTAAACACTGTGCCTCCGTCGTTGGCGCCACCTACTTGCGCTGTCCCGTACAGGTCCTCGTTGCTAGCCTGTACCAGAGACGTAGAATTGGGAAATGCTCCATTACTACCGTCGAAGCTGACGACCGTGGTAAGCGTCTGAGCAGGCGAAGCGGCAACCATTGCAGAGATGGCCACAAGAACCAGGGACGTTCGCTTGAGCCACGCTCTTTTCGCAGTGCTTGTTTCATAGTTGGCCCAAATGCGGATGCAAAGTTGTTCAAGTCTCGTTCGATTGGTCATAGGAAACTTTCTGTTTAACAGTCTTGCGCTCGGATTGCGCACAAGGTCAAGGGAGCGTGTTAGCGGCGAGCAACGCAATTATGCCTACCAGCTAATTCGTCGTCAATGTGAGATATTCGTGGGGTTGTTGCCAGCGCAACGCCTGGTTACTCGCCGTAGCCAGAGTGCATAAGTGTAGAAGCCGAGCAGAGCCATTGGCCGTTCGGGTCACGCAGTAGACCACACGGGCAAGAGTGTGGATTCAAGGAGTAATTGCAACGATGAACGAAATCATCACGCGAGAAGCGGCCTGGCAACTCCTGACTGAATTCACCCAGTCGGAAAGTCTGCGCAAGCACGCGCTGGCTGTCGAAGCCTGCATGCGTGCCTGCTCCCGCAAGTTCGGGAGCGGCTCGCCCGACGTTCCTGAGGATATTACTGAGGATGACGAGAATCTGTGGGGCATAGTCGGACTGCTGCACGACTTTGACTACGACCGCTGGCCCAGCCTCGAGGGCCATCCCTACAAGGGCAACGAAATTCTGAAGGAGCGCGGATACTCCGACGAAATCCGCCGCGCCATCATGTCGCACGCCGAATATACCGGCGTCACCCGCGACACGCCCATGGAGAAGGCTCTGTTCGCGTGCGACGAGCTCGCCGGATTCATCACCGCCGTCGCGTTAATCAAGCCCGGCAAGTCGCTGGCCGAGGTCGACACCAAATCGGTGCGAAAGAGGATGAAAGACAAAGCCTTCGCCCGCAAGGTGAACCGCGACGACATCATTCAAGGCGCTGCCGCTCTGGGCGTGGATCTCGATGAACATATTGCTTTCTGCATCGAAGCTCTGAAACCCATCGCCGATAAGCTGGGGCTGGATGGAAGCGCGGTGAAAGCCGGGTAAGCTATTCTTCGCAGCCCGGTAATCGCTCAAGTTCAAAATTGTTATAGCAGGATGTCATTCTGAGCGCGGCGCCAGCCGGGCGAGGAACCTTACGCCGGCCGACGCTACCGATGCCGCAGACGGAGGTGCCTGCGTGCCACGCAGCACAGGCGCTCCTCGAGTCAGCACAACCTATATCTGGGTTTCGTAAGGTCCCGCCGAAGCGCTTGGCGCGCCTCGGCGGGATGACATCGGTCGGTTGAATCCGCAAGTGCTCAAGTTGAAGTTGAGCCACTACCGCAGCCCGGAATATAAATCGAAGCCGCGAACCTGTGCTAATATCGCTGGAATTTCCTGCGGAAGTTCGCACCTTGTTCTGAATTGCGACGTCCTGAATTGTGGAGAGCCGGTGAGTATGTCGACCAATAGCGCCACGCCGCCGTCGTCCAAAGTTCTGCTGGGATGCAGCAAGTGCGGCGCCAGCCTGCCGGACGAGGCGCAGTTTTGTCTGAAATGCGGCAAGCCGGTAAGTTCTCCGCCGAAAAGCCCAGCCGTGGTCGAAGCTCCGCCTGCGGCCCAGTCTCAACCGCCGCGACGCAAGCGGCGGTTGCTTCTTTGGACGCTATTGCTGGTCCTGGCGGGAGTGATGGTGTGGGCGACCACCAGCGACAGCACGGGCGCGCAGCAGTTTCAGGAATTCGTCGGACTCAAGCAGGATCGGAGCATTCTCGACTCCGCGTTTTCCGTGGGCCCGCACACGTTTCGGTATTACAAATTTGCCTTGCCGGAAGGCTCGGTGAATGTGGCCGTGATGGGCCAGTTCAACTCCTCCGCGGACAGCCCGGGCGCGGGCAATCGTAAGAATCCGTCTGGCGACAAGGGTGCGAGTAGCAAAAACGCGGCCGACCGGAATGCCGGTGACGACAACGGCATCCAAGTCTTCGTCCTCACCGAAGCCGCTTTTACCGTCTGGCAGAACGGATACGCGACCAGTTCTCTCTACGACAGCGGCAACGTCGCCGAGGGTAACGTGCAGGCGGAAATTCCGGCGGGTGCGGGGATTTATTTTCTCGTCTTCAGCAACAAGTCCTCACCCAAGACGCCCAAGAGCGTTCGCGCCACGGTTCTCTTGCGCTACAAAAGCTGGCTGCCCGACTGGTTTCGCCGCATGAAAGGCCGCGTCCTGGACTGGTTTGGGGCATAAGCGGAGATTTCAATCAAATCTTCTGCAGTTTGAGCAACAGCTTGCGGCTGCGGGCTTTCATGGCGGGTGTGCCGTTCCGAGTGGCTTCGCGCAGAGTTTCGATCACTCGGGGCCGGATGCTCGGTTCGTTCTCTGCCAGATCAGCCAGTCCCTGAAGGGCGAAAGTTTTGACAATAGAACTGCGGTCTTCCAGATAACTGTTCAACGAAGTGATTGCGCATTGCCGTTCTCGCGCATTCATCGTGAGCTTGGGAACCATGGCGGCAAGATGCCAGCGCAGTTCTTGCTCTTGGTTCTCGGCCATCAAACCCAGGAGTTCCTTCTTGTAGGGATCAAGCAACTCACGATGCTTTCGCGTGATCTTCTCGGCCGCGTCCGCAGCCCGCATGCGAACGAGCTGATCTCCCGACCATAGGCCCGCGATAAGCTTTGGAAAAAGCTTCAGATCGTTGCAGACCATGGCCACCACCAGATCCGCGCGGCCGACGCTTCGTCGATCACCGCCTTCGAGGAGGGCGAGAATGTTCTTCCGTGGCATTGAATGAACGGCGGGCGCGAGCTAGCGCGTGGTTTCTTCGATTTCTGAAATCCAGTCGGGACGTTTCAGCACTTCGCGCGGCTTGGGGCCGTCGGCGGCGCCGACGATGCCGTCCTGCTCCATCAGATCGATCAGATGCGCGGCGCGGCCGTAGCCGATGCGCAAGCGGCGCTGCAGAAGGGAAGTCGAGGCCTTGCCGAACTCGACGACCAGCTTCACCGCGTCGCCATACATGGGATCGTCCTCGGGTTCGCCTTCCGCGCCTGTGGCGTCACTGCTGCCTTCAGCGCCGGCTTCGCGTTCGCCCTTCGGAGGATCGAGGAACTGCTGTTGATACTCCGCCAGACCTTGCGCCTTCCAGAACTCGACCACCGCAGCAATTTCTTTTTCTGTAACGAACGGAGCATGCAGCCGATGCACGCGCGCCGATCCCGACGGCAGATACAACATGTCGCCTTTGCCCAGCAGAGCCTCGGCGCCGTTGGCGTCGAGAATAGTGCGCGAGTCGACTTTCGTGGCCACGCGGAACGAAACGCGGGCAGGAAAGTTGGCTTTGATCAATCCCGTAATCACGTCGACCGAAGGCCTCTGTGTGGCCAGAACAAGATGTATGCCCACGGCGCGCGCCATCTGCGCCAGGCGCGTGATCGACTCTTCCACGTTGCTGGAATCGAGCATCATCAGATCGGCCAACTCGTCGATGATGATGACGATGTAGGGCAGCGGGCGAGCGTCGTCGCCGCCTTCGTCGAAGAGGCTGCCGCTGTTGTCGAAGAGCTTGTTGTACTGATCGATGTTGCGCACGCCTTTTTCCGCCAGAACCTTCAGACGGCGTTCCATCTCCAGCACCGCATTGCGCAAAGCATTCGAAGCCAGCTTGGGCTCGGTGATGATGGGCGTGTGCAG
>JBELAE010000425.1:0-4513 GCA_049509155.1 Candidatus Sulfotelmatobacter sp. | reverse complement strand
TCCACCATGTTACGCAATTCCCGGACGTTGCCCGGCCACGCATGGGATTGCAACGCTGCGATCGCATCCGCCGCGAACGGAACTGGCTTCCAACCATTTTGGGTGCATACTTGCGCCGCAAAATGTTCCACCAGTGCGGGAATGTCGTCGCGCCGCTCGCGCAGCGGAGGCAGCACGAGCGGAAAAACGTGGATGCGGTGAAACAGATCCTGCCGGAATTTCTCCTCGCGCACCCGCGCGTCCAGATCGCGGTGCGTCGCCACCACCACGCGAACATTTACTGCAATCGGCTTATCGCCTCCGATCCGCTCCACTTCGCCTTCTTCCAGCACGCGCAGCAACTTGGCCTGCATGTTCAGCGGCATGTCGCCAATTTCATCGAGAAATATTGTGCCCTGGTTGGCCTGCTCGAACTTGCCTATGTGCCGTCCCGATGCCCCGGTGAACGAGCCTTTCTCGTGTCCAAAAAGTTCCGACTCGATCAACTCCGCCGGAACCGCCGCGCAATTCAGCGTCACGAAAGGCCCCGCCGAGCGCGAGCTCCTTTCGTGAATTGTCCGCGCCACCAGTTCCTTACCCGTTCCGGTTTCGCCGAAAATGCACACGCGTGCTTCGCTCGCGGCCACGCGCTCTAACTGCGCCATTACCCGCCGCATCGCCTCGCCGCTCCACACGATCTCGTGCTTGCCGAGGCGCTGGCGGAGTTGCCGGTTCTCGCTCTCCAGGCGCTGCAACTTGAGCGCGTTCTCCACGGTCAGCATCAACTTGTCGCTGGAGATCGGTTTCTCTAAGAAGTCCAACGCGCCCAGCCGCGTCGCACGCACCGCCATTTCAATATGCGCCTGCCCCGACATCATCACCACCGGAGCCGTCACTCCCTGCCGCTTCAATTCTTCAAGCAGCGTCAGGCCGTCTTTACCCGGCATCACGACGTCAGAAAGAATCAGATCAAAGTCCTGCGCCTTGGCCAGTTCCAAAGCTTTCGCCGCGTTGTCGCACACCGTCGCCTCGTGTCCCGCCAGCCGGAAGGCGCGCGAGAGTGAGGCCAACGTGTTGGCTTCATCATCGACAATCAAAAGATGTGCTTTAAGTGGCAACCGTCCTCCTAGCTAGTTGGTTTCCCTTCGTGGAGTTTAGTGCCCTTCGTGGTTTAGGTTCCTGTCTTTTGCAGGGCATCGGTATTCTCCGGCAACTCGATCACAAATGTTGTCCCTCGCCCCGGCTCGCTCTGCACGCTGATTCTCCCGCCGTGATCGCTCACTACCGACTGCACAATCGCCAGCCCCAGCCCCGTTCCATGCTGTTTGCTCGTGTAATAAGGAGTGAAAATGCGCTCACACTCCTCGCGTGTGAGCCCGGAGCCGGTGTCGGCTATTTCGATTATCACCTTTCCATCGTCCCGCCGGGTTCGGAGCGTGAGCGTCCCGCCGTTCGGCATCGCATCCATCGCATTCAGCACCAGGTTCGACACGGCGCGGTGCAGCAATTCCCCATCCGCAGCGATCGTCCCGAGACTCTCATCCAACTCCAGTTTGCATGTGATCGCCGCGCGCCCCGGCGCCTGCAGTTGCGCCTGGTACAGCTTCATCACGCCACGCAGAATGTCATTCACCCGCACCGCCTGCAACTGTGGATGCGGCATTTTGGAAAACTCGCTGAAGCGCCCAATGATCGCTTTGAGGTTCGAAATCTCGGCCAGCAAAGTGCTCGAACTCTCGCGGAATACTTCATCGAACTGTTCGGGGCTCTGCGTGCGCGCGCGCATCAGATTCTCGACCGTGAGTTGCAAAGGGAACAGCGGATTCTTCAACTCATGCGCCAGGCGCCGCGCCAGCTCGCGCCAGGCCGCGACCCGCTCGGTCTGCACCAGTCGTTCTCTCTGCGCGATCAATTCGGCGGTCATGCGGTTGAACGACTCGGCGAGTTGCGCCAGTTCATCGCCGCCGCGAATCTCCACCTGCGTATCCCATTTACCCGCGGCAACATCCTGCGCCGCCCGCGCCAGTTGTTCCACCGGACGCGTCACCCGCGCCGCTGCCCAACTGCTCAGCAAAATCGCCAGAATAATTCCGCCTCCACCCACCAACAGAGCCGATGCGCCAATCCGCCGCTTCAGTTCGACGTAGGCCCGCCGCGAATTTCCCACCAGCAGAATTCCCAGCAATGGACGATCCGTGCCCCCACCCGTCAGCGGAATCGCGTCAAACACCTCATCCTCCGCCTGATCGGACGACCACGACACAATCCCAGTCATCTCCTTGTTGTACTGTCGCACCGCATTGATGAGGGGAGCAAACTTCTCGGCAGGCCGCGCCGCGCCGGTTCCGTTCCCCGCGGCCGACGGATCAACCAACGAATCAGCCGAGAACCGATCGCTCGAGAAACGATCACCGCGATTCTGATAGAGCAACACCCGCATGTCCGCCGGCAGGTCCAGCGCGGAAAGAAAATTCCGGTCGAGCCTTTGCCCGCCGACCACATAGATCGGATGTTCGCTCACCCCAGTCGCTCGCACGGCAAACAATCCCAAAGCAGTTGAATCCTGCAACTCCTCGCGTTTCAGAAACGCGCTCTGCTCGCTCGAAACCGACAAACTTTCAAACCCAGTGTCGGGATAGCCAAACTTCGCCGGCCACTGCGCCGAAGAAATAATGGTTCCGCGCGCGTCCAGAAATTCCAAAAAGTCGAGCTGATGACTCTCCGCCAGCTGCCGCGCCAGTTCAAAATATTCTGCGGAGTCCGAGTTATTTGAAGGCCCACTCGATGTTCCGTTTGCTGTTCCGTTTGATGCCCCGTCAGATGTTCCACTGGAGGTTCTACTCTGCGATGCACCATTGAGCGCGGTCGCCATCCGGCTGACCCCTTCGGACGCCGCAATCGCTTCCACCCGGCGCGCAACATCTTCACCCCGCCGGTTGAACTCGCGCTGAAACTGCGCCACCAGCCCCGCAGTGCGCTGTTCTTCGGTCTGCTCAAATGCACGGCGCGTCATCGCCAGTACCAGCAACGCAACCGCCGCCACCGACACGAAAACCGTCAGTGCGAAAACGGCCAGAAGCTTGCGCCGGAAAATCATTCTGTGCCCTTCATCATGCTCTGCCCGTCATGCAATGCCGTTCATTGGCCGCCCATCACGGTTTGCCCGTCCCCAGCCACGCGTCCCCAAGAGCCAAGCTTCCGTCCGCGCGCACGGCCCAGTGATTCAAACTCGCCGACCCAGCGTACGACACCGGCAGATGGAAAAGCGGAATCACCCGCAGCGTCGCCAGCAACGCCAATTCCGACGCATAAAGATCTTCCACCGAACCGCTTTCTTTTCCGGCGGGCACCCCGGCCAGCGCAGCCACACTCGCCAGCGCGATCCAGGGGTCCGGCGATACGATGGGAATTCGCACCAACCGCAAATCGGCCGCACCTGCCAACGACGACGATTTAGGCTGCAACGACAACCCAGCATCTTTGGCGTTGAGCGCGAGGCGCTCGGCCAACAGCCGGTCGACAGGGTCACCGCTGTCGTAACCGATAGTCCAGCTTGGAACCGTGCGCACTTGTTCGCGGGCCTGGCGCGCCCGCGGCAAGTCCGCGTCCGTCGGAAACACGAATCCGTATCCGCTCATCCAGTTTGGTAGAACACTGCCCGCCGCTTGTCCCGCGCCCTGCAGCAGCACACTCTTGATCGACCCGCGCTCCACACTCCAGGCCAAGCTCTGGCGCAGAAGCTTCTCTTCCGGAGACGCCGCGTCGCGCGCGAAAACCAGCGCCAGCAGCTCGATAGGAGCCGAGTTCGCCAGGCGCCGCCCTTCACGCAAAATCTGACTCTGCGAGACTTGATCCTGCGAAATCCGGCGCGCCTGCTCCGGTGCTACTTCCACCAGTTCCGCCTTGCCCAGTTCCAGAGCGGTCATCTGATCGCGGAAACTCTTTCCCGTTTCGATCTCGATCATGTCGAGGTACGGGCGCCCGCGCCAGCAATCCTCTTCAGCCGCGAGCGTCAGTTTTTTCCCCGGCTGCCAATCGACAATGTGAAACGGCCCCGTGCCGGTGGGAGCATTGCCGGGAACCCTCTTCGCAATCGCATTGCGCGGCAACGCCAGTTCCGCCAACAGGTCCGCATCGGAACCGACGCGCACAATCACCACTGAATCAGCATCCGCACTCACATTCCAAGATGGATTCGCCGCGCGCAACGATTCAGCCGCAAGCTCAGCGCTGAGCACGGTTCCGTCGTGAAACTTCACCCCGCCGCGGATCCGAAACTGCCAACGCCGGTTTCCTGGCTGGTTTCTTGAGGAAGTCTGCCCTGACGTTACAAGCCACGATGTGGCCAGCGCAGGTTGAGCTCTTCCGCCGTCCTCCATAGTCACAAGCGTGTCGAATATCAGCAGGCCCAGACTGCGTCGCGCAAACGAATCACCCTGCGCATTCCCCGCCGCATCAGCTTCTGCCGCAAGCTCCGCGGGATCCAGCGAGGCCGGCGCAGCGCGCATCGCAACGTGCAGCGTGCCACCATACT
>JBELAE010000424.1:0-8946 GCA_049509155.1 Candidatus Sulfotelmatobacter sp. | reverse complement strand
CTTCCTCAAGTGGGGCAACGAATGGCCGAAGAAGCACGACATGTCGAGCCTGCGCCTGCTCGGCACGGTCGGCGAGCCCATCAATCCCGAAGCCTGGATGTGGTACCGCGAACTCATCGGCGGCAACCGCTGCCCCATCGTCGACACCTGGTGGCAGACCGAGACCGGACACATCATGCTCTCGCCGATTCCCGGCGCGATCGCGACCAAGCCCGGCTCGGCCACGCTGCCATTTCCAGGCGTGGTGCCAGAAATCGTAACCATGGAAGGCAAGTCGGTTCCGCTCGGCTCAGGCGGTTTCCTTGTGATCAAACGCCCGTGGCCGGGAATGCTGCGCACCGTCTACGGCGACCCCGACCGCTATGTGCAGAATTACTGGTCGCAAATTCCCGGCATGTATTTCACCGGCGACGGCGCCCGCAGAGATAAAGACGGCTACTTCTGGATCATGGGCCGCGTCGACGATGTGCTCAACGTCAGCGGCCATCGCCTCAGCACCATGGAAGTAGAAAGCGCACTGGTGGCGCACGAAGCCGTCGCGGAAGCCGCCGTGGTCGGCCGTCCCGACGACCTGAAAGGCCAAGCCATCTCGGCCTTCGTCACCCTCGAGCAGGGAAGAAAGCCCACTCCTGAACTGAAAGAAGAATTACGCAAGTGGGTAGCAAAAGAAATCGGCGCGCTGGCAAAACCCGACGATATCCGCTTCACCGACTCTCTACCCAAAACCCGCAGCGGCAAAATCATGCGCCGCCTGCTGCGGGAGCTAGCCACCAACGGCAACGTAAAAGGCGACACCACGACGCTCGAAGATTTCGGCGTAATCGCCAAGCTGCAAGAGCAGGACGAAGTCTAGGCTAAGGGTTAAAGCAATGGTTTTCCTGTTTGTGTGTCAATTACCGTAATTTCTGCTTTTCGGTAGCGCTCCCAACCATACTCATCGTCAAATTGAGATAGGCGAGCATGTTCTTCGACGGTAACCGTGCACGCAACTGCGGTATTAAGAATGTCACCCACGCCCTGCGGCGCGGCTTTCTCCAAGGCAACAATCATCTTTGATCGCTGAAACACATGATCGTGCCGCAATTTAGACTTATCGCCGCTGTCCAATGCTCCCTGTGATTGAAAACGGGTCTGATGCTTATTAGAACACTCGGCTTCGGTAATCTTCCAGAGCAGTATGCTTAGCAATTCTCGATAATGGGCAGACAAAACCTCCGGCTTCCTGTCCGCTAAAAGAAGTTTAATCAGAGTGACTGCGCTGCGCTTACGTTCTTCACACTGAGCGTGAGGCTTAAACATTAGATTTCCTTTGTTGTCGACTTCTGCGGACGTCTGGCTGTCGGTTTCACCTTGGGTACCTCCTTCATGGTCCCTCGCCCTTCGCGCATTTTGCCAAGAGTGGAAACTTCGGTTATCGAAGGCTCCCGATCTGATTTGTAGGTCTGGGAAGAGTAGATAAGCAGACCGCTACTCGCCGATCCCAATCATCATAACCGGCTGCGTCGAGTGCTCGACCCCGGCTTCGTCCTCCACCGTGATGGCAAAGCCTTTGGCTTCGAGTCCCGCCGGCAGCGGAGGATTCACCACCGTCGCGCTGCCATGCGCGTCCGGTTTAAAGACGCCGGCGGCAACCGGAACGCCTTGCGCCGGAATCAGCCACAGCTCGTAAGCCTTGTGTGGCGGCAGCGCTGGCATGTTGTTGGCCACGAAAACCAGATTGCTGCGATCGCGCAAATAGAAAGCCTTGCCCTGCGGCTGGGGCAGAGTCTTCATCGCCACGAGAGTGACGCGCTGCGCCTCCGGCGCGATGATGGGCGCGGCGATTCGCCGGATATCGTCGAGTTCGCGCGTGGCCTGTGCCGTCTGCGCGCTGGCCGAAGCCAGACTTTGTTTTAAGGCGGAATTTTCTTTCCACAACGACGCCGCGAACACGACGACCGCCGCCGTCGCCGCCCATCCCAACCATCCCCACCAAGAGCGCCGAGGCGTAACCGATTGATACCCCGTTCTGCTCACGCTCTGCGCACGGGTGGCCGACGCTGCCGCCTCCTTCGCCACCGCATCCAACAACCGCTGCCGCGCCCGCAGCGGAGGCTTCGGCCCCAGCGTCGAGAGCGCCAACAGCGCCCCGTCGCCGCGCAGTTGTTCGAGTTCGAGCCGGCACGCGCCGCAGGTCGCCAGGTGATTCTCAAGTTTTACGCGAGATCGTCGGCGAATTGTTCGTGGTCAGTCATCTCTACGAGATTAAATTTGAAACGCTTTCCGCAACGCCATCAGCCCACTGCGAATTCTGGTCTTGATCGTCCCCAGCGGCTCGCCCGTCTTGCTGGCAATTTCAGAATGGCTCATGCCCTCGAAATAAGCCATCTCCAGCGCACTGCGCTGCGGCGTAGGCATAGTCCCCAGCACGCCGCGAACTTTCTCTGCCGCCCGCGACCGGTCGGCCTCGCCCGCAAGGTCCGGAGCCACGGACAGGATCACATCTTCAATATCCGTCTCCGGCCGGCGCCGCCGCAGCGCATCAATGGCGCGATTGCGCGTGATCACCGCCAGCCAAGCTCCCAGACTCCCGCGCGCCGCATCGAACGCCCCCGGATTGCGCCACAGCTGCAAAAACACCTCCTGCAGCACGTCCTCCGCCGCTCCCGTATCGCCCAGCACGCGCAACGCAACCGCATACACCACGCCCGAATAGCGATCATAGAGCTCCGCCATCGCGCTCTGGTCGCCCGACTTCATGGCCGTCACCGTGGCCAGATCCGGCGATATCCCTTGTCTTTCAGGATTCGGCAAACGCTCTAAGTCTCTTCCTTGTTAGAGATACGTACGTCAGGCCCCCGCCGGATTGGCTCGGCAGGCACTTGCTCTCTTCCGGCAACCCCTACTGGCTCAACTTGATAGCCAGCTGCCGCTCCGGTTGCGTCATTTCGCCCCACAGCTTCTCCAGGTCCGACTGCACCGACTGATTGTCGGGATCCTTCCGCAGCGCCAGCGCGAACCAGCGATACGCCGTGGGAAGATCGTGCGGCGTACACAGCCCCGCCGAGTATAGCGCTCCCATCTCGATCATCGCCTTGGGATTGGCCTGGTCGGCCGCTGGTTTCAACAGCCGCATGCCGCGATCGCAATCCTGCCCCACTCCACGACCATAAATATATTTCTGCGCCTCGCTCACGGGATCGAACGCTTTGGCCGGTTTGAGGGCAGCGCTCGGCTTCGAAGTTGGCGGAGCGATGCCCCGATTCACGTTCGGGTCTGTAGTAGGAAGAGCAGCAGAAGTGGCTCGCACCGGTTGTTTCGCCGCCGGCACGGGCTGAGCAGTGGCAGATTCCGTCGTTGAATCCGGCGCCGGCGAAGCCGGGGCTGAAGAGTCCGGGGCTGCGGCACTCGTCGCGGCGTTGGCAGGCGCAGCGGCTGGTTGAGCGGGCGGGGAGCTGGGCGGCGGAGCAAGGTTTGCGGGATTAGGATTCGTGGTCGCACCCGCTGCGGAACTACCCGCAGCCGCGCCCGCCGTGGGTTGCGCCGCCGAAGTCACCGCCGTGGGCGCTGCCGTCGCCGGTGCCGGCGCAGATGCCGGTGACCCTGCCGGAGCGCTCGTGCTGTTCGCAGGCTGCGCCGATCCGCTGGCGTCTGGCACCTCGGAATTTTGCGCGGCCGCGGGCTTGCTCGTACCGAAAATCTGTGCGAAACCTTGATTCTTCCAGCGCAAATATCCCAGCCCGACAGCCAGGGCCAGAGCCAGCAAAATCAGAACGTATTTTCCCGCGCCACCGCGCCTGGTCTCTTCTTCTTCATCGTGCAGCAGGTAATCGAGATTGCCCGAACCGGGAGCGGAGCCTGGATCGATGCTCAAACCGCCGCGACGCCGGGACGCAGGCGCAGCCTCATTCAGTCCCAGGAACGACGGCCCGCTGATGATTGGCGATTCGCTTGCGGGCGAAGCTGAAGTTCGAGCAACCGCCACATTCTGCGGCGCCTCGGAAACTGAGGAAGCAGGCGAGGGAAGTGCGGTCGACCGGGTCACCACGCTTGGAGCTGGTGCGGAAGATAAGGGAGCTGGAGCGGGAGCGGGCGCGGTCAGCAGATTCGCGCCACACATGCCGCAAAAGCGGTTTTCATCCGAATTCTCATTGCCGCAGCGAGCGCAACGCACCGTTCCTCCTGATCGCAATATATAGCTTACGATAACTTGCGGGTTCGTGGCATGAGGTTCATTGCTGAGGTTTGTCGCACGTGGTTCGTCGCATGGATGCGGGAACAAATTGTGATGACGCGGCGTCTAAGCTGTTACCGGAAACAATCAGCGGCGGAGGCCGCAGTGTAATCCGATGTCTAAAATCGCTCGAGTTTTCGCAGTCCGCGTACAAGCCCTATCTACTAAACGGCGAACCGCTCGAGGTGTACAAGCCCTATCTACTAAACGGCGAACCGCTCGAGGTCAACACTCAAGTTACGGTGAACTTCACGCTGGCTGAATAGCCCTCAGACCGTGCGGGGAACAGGCGACCCGCCCGTCCAGCCGCGCCTTTCCCCGGAATCCTGCGTCGACGCTAGGAAGCTAAATCCTATTTCTTCAGGGTGGGAGTGGCAGCCGGCGCCATCATTGCCGGCGCCATCGTTCCTGGCGTCGCCACTGCCACCGCTGCGCCCGCCAGCACATCCTTGGCCGACTGCGGCAGCTTGTCTGCATTCGCCAGCAGCACGCTAACCTGCCACATTTCCGTGGTCGAGAGCGTCTTGTCGAACCCCGGCATGCCCGTCATCCGAATCCCGCCCGCAACTTTCCAATAAGTTTCCTGCGCAGGATCGTCCGTCACTCCCATACCGTCCATCAGCTTGGGCGGATCAGGAAACATACCCTTGGCAATCGCCGTCTGCGGCGCGCCCGGCAGCCCGTGGCACACCGCGCAGTTGTCTTTGTAGATCTTCGCCCCAGCCACAAACGCAGCTTCATCGGCGGCGATCGGAACCGACTTCGGCATCTCCTTATCCATTCGCGCATGCAGCGCCATGCGCGCCAGCGTCTTCTCAAACGGCATGGGCGTCGCCGCGGTCGCCACTGGAGCACTCCCCGAAGAAAAATAAAAATAGACACATACCGGAACCACAATCAATCCCAGAACCAGCCCGATCAGAAATTTGCTCATGCACCTTCTCCTATGAAATTTGCTCGGACATCGATACTACCTGAAAAACTCGACTACCTGAAAAACTCGACTACCTGAAAAACTTGACTAGCCGAAAAACTCGACGAATCAAAAACTCACCGCAACGTGCCCGACTGAACACGATCAGATGTTCCGCGTGCCTCTCGACCAATCTTTTACAAACCTGCGACCCGTGCGTGACAAGCCCACATCGCATCTCTCCTACTCTGCATTCACCGTGACTCGAATCCCTGTAGCAATCGCGGAATTCAACTCCGAGCAACCAACTCAGAGAACAATCTCTGAGAACCAGCTCTGAGAACATCGAACAGAGGATTATTTATGAGTAAAGAAAATCTCAGCTCCGCGTTTGTGTCTCCTGAAGCCAGCCCATCCACAAGCGAAATCGTTTCGCCTTCCCGCAGCACCGTCAATCGCCGCTCGTTTTTGAAAGGCGGAGTATTAGCAGGCGCTGCGGCCGTGGGCGCGGGAGTCCTAGCAGGTCGCCTTCCTGCCTTCGCACAAAAAAGCAGCAGCAAATCTCTTTCTGCCGGAGACATCGCGATTCTCCAATTCCTCGCGGCAGCCGAACTGATCGAATCCGACCTGTGGACGCAGTATGCCGAACTGGGTGGCATCGGCGATCTTCTACCCATCGAGGTCGACCCCACCGAAAAGTTGAACCCCTATCAGGTAGCCTTGTCGAACCTTGATTCCGATGGCCCGCAATACATCGCCAGCAACACGCTAGATGAAGTGAGCCACGCGACTTTCCTCAATGTGTATCTCCAGTCGCGAGGCGCGGCACCGGTCGATCTCTCGGCGTTCGCAACCTTGCCGGGAAGCACCGCTAAGGGATCGTCCGGTCAACTGCGCCTGACGAACCTCATGCAGCTCAACGTCGACACCAGTTGGTACGTTCGCTACCGCAGCGCAACCAATCCCGACCTCGGCGCGACCTTTCCCCAGGCCATCACACTCAACGGCGTGACCGCCATTCCCCGAACCGACGCCGACTACAAAGGCGCTTCCAACCCCAACTTTCCCGGCAACGATCACATTCAGGCCATCGCAAATGTGGCGGCATTTCACTTCGGACAAATTGAGCAAGGCGGCTCAAGTCTCTACGCAACCATGAGCCAAAAAGTCACGGATCCGGAGGTGCTCGAGATCACTCTGGGCATCGGCGGAGACGAAATCGTGCACTTCCTGGAATGGGTAGATTTTGCGGGTAACGGAGTGCAAGCCCCGGTAGCGCCCTTTACCGACTCCATATCCGACCTGACATTCCCCAACTTCTTCAGCCCGCTCGATCCGCTGATCCAACCGAGCCTGATCTTCCCAGTCCCATGCGAATTCAGGTCGAATCTCCCCAACGTTTCGATGATCCGTCCGCTGACCGATAAATTTGCCGGCGCCCAGGCTGCAGTTGCAGGCCTCACCGCCAGCGGGCTTTTCATCGGCCAATCGACCGCATTCTTCGACACCCTCAGCGCTCTGGCCGAAGCCGCCGACGCGGCACAACGCGGGGTCTAACAGCTTCGCAGTCGAGTGACAACGCCTCGGGGGAGGGTCGGTCATTCGGCTCGTCAGGTGGGCGCCGTGCCCGTCAACCAGCGGTCACGGCGCCTGCATCCTGCACTCACTCGATTCGACTCACAAAAGTCGAATCATGATCTCGATATGAAATTCGATTCCCGCATCGAGTGCTCAATAGAAACAACTGTGTGATCGCCGCATCTCCATCGCCAAAATTCAACCACCATGCAACACGTGCTACTTGAAAACGGGAGGCTCAGATGTTTGAAGGATTGTTTCAACCAACGCACATGCTGATAGTTTTCGGAATCGCTCTGCTCGTGTTCGGCCCCAAGAAGCTGCCCGAACTCGGCAAAGGTCTCGGCGAAAGCATCCGAGGTTTCAAATCCGCGATGGCCAAAGAAGAAGTCAAGCCCGCCGTGAAGCCCGATGCGATAACTCCGCATCCGCCCGCAGATTGAGACCCGACAACTGAAAGCCGACAATTGAGAACCGAGAACTGGGAACCGAGAACTGATCCCGAATGCTAAACTCAGCATTCGCATGCTGACTCATCTCGAATGCACTCGCTGCGGCGAGCACTATCCCGCGGATCGCCCACAATCCGTCTGCCCGAAAGACGCCGGCATTCTCTACGCCCGCTACGATCTGCCCGCGATCAAGCGCACGTTCTCCTCCGCGCGACTCGCCGGCCGCGCGCCCACCATGTGGCGCTACGACGCCGTTCTCCCAGAAGCCGATCCCGTTTCTCTCGGCGAAGGCTTCACGCCCATGCTTCCCAGCCGCGAATATCCCAACGTCTACATCAAAGACGAAGGCCTCAACCCCACCGGCTCGTTCAAAGCGCGCGGCCTGTCAGCCTGCGTAACCATGGCGCGCCACTTCAGTTCGAAATTTGGCATCAAGAAGCTGGCCATCCCTTCCGCCGGCAACGCCGCGAGCGCTCTCGCCGCCTACGCCGCCGCCGCCCGACTCGAAGCGCACATCTTCATGCCCAAAGATGTCCCCATGGCCAACCGCATCGAGTGCGACTACTACGGAGCCCACGTCACGCTCGTCGACGGCCTGATCAGCGACTGCGCCCGAAAAGTCGCGGAACTCAAAGCTTCCGATTCTTGGGAAAAAGACGGATGGTTCGACGTGAGCACCACCAAAGAGCCCTACCGCGTCGAAGGCAAAAAGACCATGGGCTACGAGGTCGCCGAACAACTCGGCTGGAAACTGCCGAAGGGAATCATTTATCCCACGGGCGGCGGCGTCGGCCTGTTAGGCATGTGGAAGGCTTTCGAAGAAATGGAAGCTCTGGGCTGGATCACTTCTGAAAAGCCGGGCTCCGAGCGCCCGAAAATGATCGCCGTGCAAGCCTCCGGCTGCGCGCCCATCGTGAAGGCTTGGAATGAAGGCGCGTCCACCTCAGAAATGTGGCCGAATGCCGCGACGCTGGCCTCAGGCCTGCGCGTCCCCAAGCCCTATGGCGACTATCTGATCCTCGACATATTGAAGAAGAGTCACGGCGCCGCCATCAGCGCCACCGACGAAGAAATTCTCGCAGCCACCCGCCACTGGGCGAAAGTCGAAGGCATTTTCGCCGCCCCCGAAGGCGCAGCCAGCCTGGTAGCCTACCGCAAACTCCTAGCCTCAGGATTCTTCAAGCCCGAAGACGCAGTAGTCCTGTTCAACACCGGCAGCGCCCTGAAATACTTGGACGTCCTCGACCCAAATGTGGAGCGGACACTCCTGTCCGCTAAGCCAGCGCAACCGAAACCCGCCTCCCGCCAAATCGGCGGCATCATCGGCCCGTATTGAATCTTGTTAAATCTCTATCCGTGTTGAATCTTTAGAGACCTGATCGAACGCCGTGCGTGTAAGGCGTCGTTCTCCCTCTGAAAGTTTTGTCATTCCGACCGGAGCCGGAGCGACTGCGACGGCGGAGTGGAGGAACCCGCTGTTTCTCTCCGACCTAAGCAGATTCCTTGGTCAAGGTGCTCCTCCCCATCGTATGTAGCTAAAATAGGGCCACCATGACCGACCGCCTCTACTACCACGACTCCTTCCTCTACGACTTCGAAGCCGAAGTCAGCGAAGTGCTCAACTCCCCGCGCCCCGCGCTCATTCTCGACCGCACCGCCTTCTATCCCACGAGCGGCGGCCAAGTCTTCGACATGGGATGGATCACGTCCGACGCGAACACGAAACTGCGTGTCACCGAAGTCGCCGACACAGAAGACGGCAAAGTTATCCACTACCTCGAAGCGACAAA
>JBELAE010000423.1:0-5157 GCA_049509155.1 Candidatus Sulfotelmatobacter sp. | reverse complement strand
ATCGGCAAGTCGTTCAAGAATTCGATTATTAGTTCGAAAGTTGCTGCCAAGGAAACCTGGGCGACTGATGTGCGTCTGCCCGGCATGTTGCATGCGCGGGTGGTGCATCCGAAGACGCTCGGATCGACTCTCGTGTCGGCCGGGCAAGTGGACAAAACCAAGTTCCCGAATTCGCAAGTCATCGTGAAGGGCAACCTGGTGGGAGTGGTCGCGCCCACGGAGTGGGAAGCGATCCAGGCAGCTGATCAGGTTGCCAGCGCCACGAAGTGGACCGAGTGGAAGGGCCTGCCAGGGAATGCCAAACTCTACCAGCATTTAAGAGAAGAGGCCGATTGGACCACCGCGCCCGTCGTCAAGAGCGATGCCGGCAAAGGCGATGTCGGTCCCCTGCTGGCTTCGGCACACAAGAAGCTTTCCGCTACCTATCAGTTGTCCTACATGAAGCACGCGCCGATTGGCCCGACCATGGCCGTCGCCGACGTTAAACCGGACGGCACGGTGCACATTCATGTGCATAACCAGAATCCGCAGGCGCTGCGCGGCGAAATCGCCACGATGCTTGGTACCACGCCCGATCATGTGATCGTGCATTGCTATCCCGGCCCCGGCCACTACGGCAGATCGAACGGCGGAAACTCGGGGGCGGAAGACGAAGCGGTGCTGTTGTCACAAGCGGTCGGCAAACCGGTACGGGTGCAGTGGATGCGCGCCGACGATATGCAGTGGTCCACGCAAGCGTCGGCTGCTTTTTCCGACGTGAAGTTGGCCCTCGATGAAAAAGGCAAAATCGCGGCGAATCAAATCGACCACTACATGCCGGCTATGCAAGACGACCGGCCGATCGGTGCGGTTCTCGCGGGGCTGCCCACCATGTCTGCCCCGCAGGTGCATTCCGATGGGGTAACTTCCACGGTGAATGGCATTCAAGATCCGTGGATTTACGCTCAGGTTCCGAACCTGATCGAGAATGGTCATGGCACTTTTCAGGTGGGGCAGAAAGCTTCGCCCCTCGCGGTCGGTCTGCGCGACCACAGCATGCGCACGCCGGGGCAGTTCCAGCAGAACTATCCGCGCGAACTCGCAATCAGCGAGGCTGCCGCGCTCGCGGGTGCGGACGCTCTCCAGTTCCGCATCGACCATGCGACGGAAGAGCGGGCCATAGGAGTGCTGAAGGCAGTTCGTGACGCGTCTGGTTGGGATACGCGCCCCTCGCCACGTGCTGACGCCACACCCACCGGGTCAACGGCTCTACGCGGGCGCGGAGTTTCACTGATGCTCCGCAGTGGAACCTATTGGGCCTGCGCTTGCCAGATTGCTGTTACTCCGAGTACTGGGGTGATCGTCGTGGAGAAGTACACCATCGCGGTCGATCCCGGCATTGTCGTGAACCCGATGCAATTGAAGCGGAATGTCGAAGGCGGGGCGGTGATGGGAATCGGCCATGCGCTCTTCGAAGAGGTCGCGTTTGATGAGAGCGGCATCACTACCGAGGACTGGCTTTCCTATCCCATCCCGACCATGGCGGACATACCTGAGATCAAAGTCGTGCTGCTCCACAATCCGAAGGTCGGTGCTTACGGCGGAGGTTCCGAAGCGGCGAATGCACTCGCCGCGCCGGCCATCGCGGCGGCCCTACACGATGCAACTGGAAAGATCATCCGGCGGCTTCCCATGAAGCCCGCCTATGTGCAGGAGCTCTTGAAGGCTTAGCGGAGGTTCGCTCCGCGGACGGCCGAGGGCGGCCGTTCCCACATGAACCTTGGGGCATGCGGAATCTGCCAGTAACCTGCCTTGCGGTTACTATGGGCTGGCTGGGGCCAGCGCTGAGGCTGCGCTAATGATCATATTTTTCAATCGGTTACCAAGATTACTCCGGTGGTTCTACTCCCTTCTGGGAGATTGCCCATGGTCCCCCTCCCGCCTATAATCGTCCTACTCTGGTAAGGGATTCTCCGTCAGGTTCCGGGTAGAACCAAGTTCTGGTTTGGACCAAGTTCCGATCAGAACTTGTGGAGCGGGCGAGGTTTGTCTGAACGCCTCTCCAGCGAAGGTTCGGTGAAAGGGAAACGCCCGGATTATGCGAAAGCGCCTGCAACTCGCACGGATGTTGATACTGACGAGAACGACGGCACTCGCGACCTCCTTAGCTTTCTTGCCTGCGGTCTTACTTATGATCGGCGCCCCGCCTCGCGTGTGGGCGGCTGACGGCGAAGATTCGCCCCAGTTGATTACGCCGACGGACGAGCATGGACACAAAGTCTATGTGAACGAGCCCGCCCCGGCGCGGGCGCGGCACGCTGAGTCTCAGCCAAGCGAGGCTCCACAGCCCAGGCGCGCATCACTGGTGTATTGGAGCAGCAAAGAGAATCGCTGGAAGCCGGTACCGTCGGCGAATACGGCCTCGATGCGGGCGGCCCGGTCGGCCGCGGCCGAGGTCAGCCAATATCAGGCCAGCCAGTATCAGGCCAGCCAATACTACGCTCACGAGTCAGTGCAGTCGGCGAATGCCAAGATTCTGGCCGCCAATTTCCGGGGACATCAGGCGTCGCAGGAAGAGATTGATTCGTCGATCGTGATGGCGGCGGCCCGGCACAACGTGGATCCCAACCTGGTACGGGCGGTCGTGAAAGTGGAATCGAACTTTAATTCCAATGCGGTTTCGCGCAAGGGAGCGATGGGACTGATGCAATTAATGCCTTCGACGGCGCGGGAGTTGAAGGTGAAGAATCCGTTTGACCCGGACCAGAACGTGGACGCGGGAGTGCGGCATCTGAAGCAACTGCTGGAAAACTATGGCGGCGATGTCGATCTGACCCTGGCCGCCTATAACGCGGGTTCGGGAGCGGTGGCGCGCAGTGCCGGCGTTCCGCACTATGCCGAGACCCAAAATTATGTGCGGAGGATCACCAACCTCTACTACGGGGGATTTGATCTTTCTCCGTCCGGCCTCGGGCATGCACCCGTGCGGGTTCAACGGGATGCGAGGGGCGTACTGTACATCAGCAACACCGACTAGAGTTACGGCATCTGTTTAACTAAAAAATCTCTCAGGTAGCACGCAGTTCAATCAAGCAGTTCAACTGCAACGTTGGATCGAGACAGTAACGGACCGACGACTTTGAAAATGAAATCGAGCCAGCGAGGCGTACGCTGGGTGGTGCTGCTGTTGCTGGCGGCGCTTCCCGGAGTGCCGGGCTATGCCTGGGCCCGCGTGCATCACAATGAAGCCTGGGCTCGCGACCATTTTGCCGCCGCCGAGCGCATGCGCGAAGCGCTGAACGGGCGTCCTCCGGCCGACCGCACGCGGCACGACTATCAGCGGGTCATCAACTCCTATCGCAACGTCTATTTCGGGGCGCCAACGTCCACCAAGGCCGACCCCAGCGTGGTTGCCGTGGCTGAGACGCTGGTTGAGATGGGGCGGCGCTTTGACGACGACAAGATTCTGCATGAGGCCATTGCCCAGTATAAGTTTCTGCGGCGAGAGTATCCCGGCAGCAAGTACCGTTGCGACGCCTTGTTCACGATTGGCGAGATTTACAAAGACGACCTGAACGATCCCGAGCAGGCCCGAGCGGTTTTCCAGGAGTTTCTGCACCGCTATCCGCATAATCGGCTGGTCGACGATGCTCAGCAGGCCGTGGTGGAGCTTGATCGCGAAGCGGCGGCGGAGAAGTCGCAGAAGAAGCTGGGCACGGAAACCGCCGACAAGAACAAAGTTGCGAGGCAATCCGCGCCCAAAGCCGCCGGTTCGCATATTGACGATCAGGCTGACAATTCCAATATCGACGGCACTAAGGCCGACTCCAAAAGCGAAGCAGCTGCGCAGGTATCCTCCGAAATCCATTCCGGACATCTGCCGCGGGTGACTGGAATTCGGCACTGGTCGACGCCGGATTACACCCGCGTCGCCATCGACCTGGAGAGCGACATCAAGTTCGGATCGCAGCGTATCGCCCATCCTGACCGCATTTTCTTTGATCTGCGCGGTACCAAGCTGGCATCGACGCTGGTAGGTAAGAGCTTCGATGTGGATGACGGCTTCCTCAAGAAGATTCGCGTGGCGCAGTTCCAGCCGGGGCGCACCCGGGTTGTGCTGGAAGTGGACAATCTCTCCGACTACGAAGCTTTTCTGCTGCCCAATCCTTACCGGCTGATCGTCGATATTCACGGCAAGGATATTCACGGCAAAGATATTCACGGAAAGGACATTCACGGCAAAGACAATCACGGCGAAGACGGGAACATGGCGCGCGCCAGACAGTTAAAGGATGCGGAGGTTGAGACGGCCGACGTCGAGGCTCCGCCGAGAGCGGGATCGAACCCCGGAAGTCCGCAGGATGTCCCGAAATCCAATACGCAGAAGAATGTTGAGAAGAGAGTTGAAGGCTGACATGAAAGCACTCGCTGGGAAACCGGTCAGCAAGAGCGAGCAGATTCATGCTGAGCGGAGCGTTGCGTCGGTCGCGAATGATCAGCCGGAAAGCTCGAAGGCGGATCCGCCATCAGAGCCGCTGAAGCCGGTTGCCTCGGGTGACAAGACCACGCCGACTGTGGTGAAGAAGGTCATTGTTGAGGCGGATGCTGATGATAATGAAAACGACGATGCGCCTCCGGTGAAGGTCGCGAGGCTCGATACTCCGACGGGTCATTCCCATGTGGCTTCGAGCATCGCTACTGTTTCGCGCAAGACCGACGCTGCATCGGATTCCGACTCCGCTGCTCCCCAAGATAAAGCGGCAAATGATCCCTCGCCTTCGGGCTCTGGGCGAGGCAAGTCGTTATCGCGCCTCAGCGCCAGCCGCAAAACAACCGACCCCGATATTCGCGAAGCGAGGCCGACGGCCAGCGGCGACCGGTCGCTGATTCGCGCGCTGGGACTAAAGATCGGCAGGATCGTGATCGATCCTGGCCACGGCGGACACGATACCGGGACGATCGGTCCCGACGGCCTACAGGAAAAAGATCTGGTGCTCGAAGTCGGACGCAGGCTGGGCAAGCTGCTCGAGACGCGGCTGGGGGCCGAAGTGGTCTACACCCGCAAGGACGATACCTTCATTCCGCTCGAGACGCGCACCGCGATCGCCAACCAGCAGCGCGCCGACCTGTTTATTTCGATCCACGCCAACTCGAGCCATGATGCTGCCGCGCGCGGTG
>JBELAE010000422.1:0-6393 GCA_049509155.1 Candidatus Sulfotelmatobacter sp. | reverse complement strand
TCGGGGGCCGTCGCTGCCGCCTTCTCGCCCGACGGATTGAAAACCTTTATCTTCGGCAATGGCGGAAGTTCGCTTTACGTCTATTCCACGCTGCAGTCCCTGCAGGGACCGATTGCCCTGACCGGGCCGGTTAACGCACACACCGTTGCCTTCTCGCCCAACGCCGCGTTCGCGTTCGTGGCCGAAGCCGCCGCCAATGGCAACTCGGCCAACCTCACCGCATTTAACACCTGCAACAATCAGATTTCCGCCAGCCAGAGTCTGGTTCCCGGTGTCTTGTCTTTGCCCGCCAATCCTCTTTTCATGCAGGTCTTGCCTGGCGTGCACATCGAAGGCACCGACTCCTACGGGTTCTCTATTCCTGACGGAACGCATGTGCTGGTGCTGGACGCAACCGGGTTCGACATCGCCACTGCCACCACCTCGGCAGCCCAGCCCGGAACTCTCTGTCCTCAGACTCTGACCTTCGTCAGCAACGATCCCTTGCGTCCGGCGCAGCGCGTCGAACTAGGCCAGGGCACTCTGCAGCCGGTGAACTTCTTCGTTTCCGCCGACGCCTCGCAGCTCTACATCGCAGCGGCCGGCGAAGCCAGCATCCTGGTCTACGATTTCGGCGCCGGCGCGGTGACCAGCGGCATCGAACTCGCGGGAAACGCCGCCCCCATCAGCGCCGGCATGTCGGTCGACGCCGGCACCATTATCGTGGGGGGCAGCGATGGCATGCTGCACGTGGTCAGTACCGCCGTCGGCGGCAGCGACCAGATTCAACTCACCTTCCCCAGCTTGCCGAACTACCTGAACCCCTTCTGCACAGCCACTCCCACCGCAGGTCCGTGCACCTTAAGTTTGGTCGCGGTAAGACCGTAAGGGAAGTTGCCGAGTCGTTAGCTACTGATTTTCCGGCGGGCAATAAGTTGCGGGGCGAGCGGCGAAACCCTGCGGCTGATTGCTAACGGGAATTTGCAGGCCATCGATAGCGGAGCGAGAAGGCGGTTGCCCACCCAAACAATTTCGCTTGAGTGGGCAGCGGACACTGATTCAAGGTACGTAGTAAAACCCTTCTTCCAGCAAGTTGTTGAACCAGCAGCCAACGATCACGCTACTGTCGTTGATCCCCTGAGGGTAGGTCGAGCTTGCGCCGGGATAGTTGATATTCTTGAATTTCCTATCTGACCACAGAAAGCCGTTAGTTTCTTGCGTATTGGTATTAAACCAATTCCCTACGGCCTGACCATTGTTATTCAAGCCGGCAAGGCCTGTAATCGTAGGATCGTTAGGGTCTTCGATGGTCTGCAACTCGCCTTCGCTGCTCAAGAGAAAGCCGTAGTTGCCGCCGTTATTGCCGTAGAAGCCTGACGTCTCTCCGTTGTCATTCACCCCACCCACTCCCTCGGTGCGGGTCGCGCCCGTGACGTTTAATTCCGTGAACGTACCATCCACATATTTGAACATGTACTGGGTGCCTGACTCGTCGCTCCAGTTACCCACCACTTCGCCCTTGTTATTAATTGCTTCCGGGATGGTGATGGTTGCTCCTGGATAGGCAATCGTTGTGAAGTTACCATGATCCAGAATAAAACCGTAAAACGGTCCCGCGGTTGTAGCCCCATAAAACCCAACCATTACTCCTGCATCGTTGATTCCATCCACCTCTACGAGATTGTCCTCGTAAGAAATCGTGGTGTACTTTCCGCCACTGTACAAATAACCGAGGATCTGATTTTGTGTATTGCTGAAGTAGAAGCCGACAATCTCACCGGACTTATTGATTCCGTTAGCAGCGGTCAGGCCAGAATTCGGCACTTGAATCAGGTGATAGCTGCCGGACTGCGCCGACAGCAAGCCAGCTCCCAGGATCACGGTCACGGCGGTGCAGAGGGTATAGAGAACTTGTTTTGATCTTGTCACGAACCGCATACGGTTGAGCTCCTGTGCGTTCTTAAAGTGAAGCGGATTTAAGATGCAGCCTTCGGAGCAAGGTTGTCAGGATTTTTCCTCGGTTTTGATCGACCATAAACTCGGCAGCATCTCGTCTCGAAGTTGGCTGTATTGAAGCTAGGAGCTTTTTGGCTGGGTCAAAAAAGAAGGGCCGGATGTCGGATACAGGAAAAGCCAGGAAGAGGAAGGGTGGCGCGACGGACGGAGCACTGGCTACTGGCTACCGGCTTTAACTTCCAGTTCCTTACCCACGCTATCGAGCACTCCATTCACGAAGTGCACTGACTCCGGACTGGAAAACTTCCGCGCAATCTCCAACGCTTCGTTGATCACCACCGCCCGCGGCGTCTCCGGATAGGCCATCAACTCGGCCACCGCCGCGCGCAGCAGGTTGCGATCGACCGCCGCCATGCGCTCCATGCGCCAGTGCTCGGCGTGGCGCTCAATCAGCCCGTCAATCTCGGTGATGCGATCGGTCGCCACCCGAAACAGATCGTCGGCAAATCCCTTCACTTCCGCGCTCGCCGTCGCATTCTCCGCCCAGAACGTCCGCCGCACCTGCTCAGCATCCTGTTTGCCCATATCCGACTGAAACAGCATCTGCAGAGCCAGTTCCCGGGATTTGCGCCGTGTACCCATAAGAAAGCTATCAGCCGTCAGCTTTCAGCTCCCAGCTTTCAAGAGCGGCTCGTTCGGCTTGCAGGTTCAGTTTACAGGAAGTGCGCGAACAAGTCGGTTGAGTTGGGAAATACGCTGCAGCGGCAGGAAGAACGGCTCAAGTCAACGCTTGCGTTTCTTTTGTGAAGTTTTCCTCGAAGGAGTGTTCTTGCTGACAGCTGAACGCTGAGAGCTGATAGCTTTCTTCAACGCCTGCGCTTGTTCTTCCCGCTCTTACCTTTCACTTTGTCATTCCGACGACTCGCGGATCGAGAAGGAGGAACCTGCTTTTTGCCGACAGCACGTGCGCCGCCGTCCGAGTACTTGCGTCCAACGCCGCGGTCTTGGCTGACAGCTGAAAGCTGGGAGCTGATAGCTGTTCTTAGCGACGCCATCTCCACCGCCGCCAGCGCCGCCTCAAATCCCTTATTCCCCATCTTCAGTCCCGCCCGGTCAATGGCCTGCTCCAGTGTCTCGCACGTCAGCACGCCAAACGCATGCGGCACGCCAGTCTCCTGCGCCGACTGCCCAATCCCGCGCGCAACTTCATTCACGATCACGTCATAATGCGCCGTATCCCCGCGCAGCAGACACCCCAGACAAATAATGGCGTCATATTTCTTCGTCTCCGCCAAAGTCCGGGCCGCCGACGGAATCTCAAACGCCCCCGGCACCCGCACGACGGCAATATCCTTGCGCGCAGCCCCCGACCGAAGCAGCCCATCGCAAGCGCTCAACAGCAGCCGCTCCGTGATGAACGCATTAAACCGCGCCACCAAAATGGCAAACCGCTTACCGGTTGCGTCAAGCTTCCCTTCGACGACGGGAAACTCCGCCTCCGCCACCAGTTCAATTTTCAATCTGTCTTTCTTTGTGATCTTTGTGCCTCTTGAGGTGAATTGTTTTGATCCGTGAAATCCGCGTAAATCCGTGGCAAAGAATTCACTTGCCCTTGAATTGTGCCGCCCGCTTCTCCAGAAACGCCGCCGTCCCTTCCTTCTTGTCTTCGGTCGCGCACGACACAGCAAACAGCACCGCCTCCAGATAAAGCCCCTCGCTCAAAGTCACCTCCATGCCTTTGTTCACAGCCTCCATCGCATACTGCACCGCCAGCGGAGCATTGGCGATAATCTTCCCAGCAATCGCCTCCGCCCGTGGAATCAACTCCGCCGCAGCCGTAACTTCATTCACCAGCCCAATGCGATGCGCCTCCTGCGCCGTAATCATCTCGCCCGTGAGGATGTGCTGCATGGCCAGCCCCTTGCCCACCAGCCGCGGCAACCGCTGCGACCCGCCATACCCCGGGATAATCCCGAGCTTCACCTCCGGCTGCCCCATCTTCGCATTCTCACTGGCCAGCCGCATGGTGCAAGCGAGCGCAAGTTCGCATCCGCCACCAAGAGCAAATCCGTTGATGCAGGCAATCACCGGCTTGCCCAGATTCTCAATCAAATTCAAAACCGACTGCCCGCGATGCGTGTACTCTTTGCCGGTCACGGCATCCTGCTTCGCCAGTTCGCCGATGTCCGCGCCGGCGATAAACGCTTTCTCCCCCGCGCCGGTAAAGATCACAACGCGGATCCCCTTGTCGTTTTTAATGTCATGAAACGCTGCCCGCAACTCCTCCATGGTCGCCATGTTGAGCGCGTTGAGCACCTTCGGCCGGTTGACAGTGACGTAAGCAATCAAGTTTTTCTTTTCGAGGGTTATGTTTTCGAAGTTCATAAATTAAAATTCCCCTCCGCGGATTCACGCGGATCTCACGGATTTCATGAAGGCTCTTGTCACCCTGAGCGAAGCGAAGGACCGTGTAACTTCCGGCATCAATCCGCGTTCATCCGCGTGAATCCGTGGCAAAGAAGTTGCTTTGAAAATTAAAGCTTGTTCGCCCGCGGCTTCTCAGGGTCCGCATAATCATAAAACCCGCGCCCTGACTTCCGCCCGTACCACCCCGCCATCACCATCCGCTTCAGCAGCGGAGGCGAGGCGAACCGCCGCTCCTTGAACTCGTCATACATCACATGCGTAATGTAATAAGTCGTATCGAGCCCGACGAAATCCAACAAGGTGAACGGCCCCATCGGATACCCGCACCCCAGCTTCATCGCATTATCAATATCCTCAATCGACCCCACGCCCTCTTCATACGCGCGAATCGCATCGAGCAAATACGGCACCAGCAGCCGGTTTACGATGAATCCCGTCTTATCCGAAGTCCGCACCGGAACCTTGCCCAGCTTCTTCGCAAACTCATAAGCCGTCTCGTAAACATCGTCGGCAGTGGCAATCGTCCGCACGACTTCGACCAGTTTCATCAGCGGCACCGGATTAAAAAAGTGCAGCCCAATAAACCGCTCCGGTCTTTTAACCGCAGTTAACAACTCCGTCACCGAAATCGAAGAAGTGTTGGAAGCAAAAATCGCGTCTTTCTTCACCACGCCATCCAACGACGCATACATCTTCTTCTTCTCGTCCACATTCTCGATGATGGCCTCAATCACAATGTCGCAATCCGCCAGGTCGGATCTGTTAGTCGTACCCCGAAGCCGCGCCCGAATCGCATCCTTCTGCGCCGCCGTGATCCCGCCCTTCTCCACAGGCCGTTCGGCAAACTTCGCCAAAGATTTCTCAATCCCGGCAAACCCCTTGTCGAGATATTTTTGCTCAACTTCAAGCACGGTGACGTCAAACCCAGCCGTAGCGCAAACCTGCGCAATGCCCGAACCCATCAAACCGCAACCAAGAACACCAACTCGTTTGATTTCCATTGATTTTCTACCTTAGGAGAAATGTCCACCTGGTCCGGAGTCTCCGACTCGCCGCAGCGGACCCCAGTTTCGCATGACGAACCAAAACAAGAACGAGGACACGAACGAGGCGCCAATCGCAATAATGACGAGCGTAGCAAAAGCGCCTTCAAACCCAAGTCCCAGCATGCTGTTAACGAACTCACCCATCGATTCGAAGGACTGAGGGGCCACCTTGGCGAACACGAACAAGAAGGCAAAAGTAAATAACGGACCTGCAATCAGAGCGGTAACAAACCTGAGAATTCCGATCTTGGCCTCTCGCCTCAAGCGTCCTCCCGCTCGTTAGCTCAAACTCTCCACCACCATCGCAATCCCCTGCCCGCCGCCGATTCAGGCCGTCGCCAGCCCATACTTCTTCTTCGGCCGCTTCAGCTTATTATGCAACGGACGCGCGAATCGATGTTTATGGTTCCGAGATTAAGACACTGGCCGGAAGGGTCATCAGCGGCCTTCGAGATTCTTAAGCCGGTCGGAGAGAGACTCAACTTCGGCGTCCAGCGCGCGAAGGGCCGCGGCATGGCTTCGCTGACGCAACTCGACGGGGGACGCCCACTTATGAAACTCAGTGAGCAAGGTAGTTTCCACCTGCTCTAGCCGCTGGCTGATCCACTGTTTGTCGTCGTCCGTGAGCATACCGGAATTATAAGGCAACTGCGCAACCAGCCGCCTAACAAAATCGTCCACTCCGGGCGAAGCGAAAAGGCTTTTGAGGTCTGCGTGCTCCAGCAAACTGCATAGATCCTTCGCGGCAAAGAACGCCGCTCAGGATGATAAGAACTTGCCTTATCCGCGAAAATCCGCGTTAATCCGTGGCAAAGAATTAGCTTAAACTCTCCACCACCATCGCAATCCCCTGCCCGCCGCCGATGCACGCCGTCGCCAGCCCATACTTTTTCTTCCGCCGACGCAACTCATACAGCAGCGTAATCACCAACCGCGTCCCGGTCGCGCCCAGCGGATGCCCCAGCGCAATCGCCCCGCCATTCAC
>JBELAE010000421.1:0-7794 GCA_049509155.1 Candidatus Sulfotelmatobacter sp. | reverse complement strand
GTGCGATCCAATGAGCGACGCGAATTCCTGCCCGCCGTGATGCAAAATCCTGTCCGCAAAAATCGGCATCAGCACCGCGTACGGCATGCCCACCACGCTCACCAGTCCCAGCAGTATCATCAGCGCGCGTATCGGCGCCGTGCGATTCACGAACTGGAAGCCTTCGATCATGTGCTCCCACGGCGACGTCTTCGCCGAAACCCGTGCCGGCGCGTGCACTTTCATCAACAGCAGACCGGTAATCACCGCTATGTAGCTCACCGCATTCGCAAAGAAGCACCAGCCTTCGCCGAGCCTGGCCACCAGAACGCCCGCCACCGCCGGCCCAACTACGCGCGCACCGTTGAACATGGAAGAATTCAGCGCGATGGCGTTCATCAGATCTCCCTTGCCCACCATGTCCACCAGAAACGACTGCCGTCCAGGGATATCAAATGCGTTCACCACGCCCAGCAACGCTGCCAGCACGAACACATGCCACACCTGGACCTTGTGCGACAAGGTAAGCGCCGCCAGCACGAAGGCCAGCAGCATCGACGCAACCTGTGTCCCGATTACGACGTGCTTGCGGTTGCTGCGGTCGGCTACAATCCCGCCGAGCGGTGCGAACAGGAATACCGGAATTTGGCTGGCAAAGCCGACTTCGCCCAGCCGCAGCCCCGATCCCGTCATCTTGTAGACCAGCCACGACTGGGCTACGGTTTGCATCCACGTGCCGATCAGGGAAATCAATTGTCCGCTGAAAAAAAGCTGAAAGTTGCGATGCCGCAGCGCGCGTCCCGCGGCTTGCCAGCGCAGTCCGCCGTCTCCGGCCGTATTTCCGCCGTTCGCTGAAACACTCTCTTGGATGGGAATCTTCGACTCAGCCACGTTCACTTCTTTGGATGATGACGTGCCAGCTTGCGCCTCTACTATATCGTGAGCTTTCGCCCATCCGACCACGCAACCGGTTCAGTTCGCTCAACTTTTCCACAGACTCGGGCCCAGTTCGCGGGTCGCCGGCCCTTATTCCGCGGCCCAAGTGCAAGCGAATGACCAATTTGGAAAAATCTGCCCTTGTTACTAATTTGGAACTTCACTTCCCGCCCGCCGTGCGCTACAGTAGCGCCTGCGCTTTCGACGATTCGGCAAAGGAAGTCAGGCTACTATGACCACTGCTCCAGTGGGGATCGAACGCCGTGTCGGACAGCGGTTCCCGTACCTTCTTCCGCTCTCCCTGCGCCAGGTTGACGCTTCCATCGAAGGCGTGGGCTTCACCCAGGATCTGAGTTCGCGCGGAGTCTTCTTCTTCACCGATGCGCCCCTCAATGAAGGCTCAGAAATCGAGCTCACGCTGCGCATGCCCTCCGAGATCACTCTCGGCGAGAATATGCCCGTGCGTTGCCGCGGTCGCGTGTTGCGCGTAATCCGGCCGGCCGCAACCCCCGCTCACGACGCCTCCCGATCGGCCCGCGCGGAAACGAAAATCGGTGTCGCCGTGCGCTTCGCAGGCTACGAATATCTCCCAGAATCCTCTGAGTCTTCCTCCACCTTTGCCCGCGTCTCTACGGTGCACTCGCACCCCGAGGCCAGCCATGAGCACGACGAGGATCGCCCTTTAGCTCATTCTTCTGCCCGTTCCGTTCTGGGTTAGTCCTGTTGCAGGTCGTGGTGCAGTTTTAAGATCTTGAACCACGAAGGACACGAAGTAAACCCATCGAAACGAAGTCCTTCGTGATCTGGGGCTTGGCCTGAGCGAAGTTTGTGGTGGGTGGTTTTCCTTTTTGGCTGAAGCCGATTTCAGACCGCGCTGCGCTGGCATGCCGGAAGGCGTCCCTGATACGAGTCTTTTTTTCAGACCCCGCACTATCGTTCTAAGGAATCACCTTTTCAACTTGGCTATCCTGTCATACAATGACACCCATAGAGGTGAACGGCCTCCAGCTTCTTCCGTTTGTTCTCCCCCCAAAGATGTTGATCACGTGGTAGCGTTGTCGGAGCTTGCATGAAGCGCGTGCAGGCCTTTGCCTATTACCTAGGTCACTTGGCGGAGAGCGGGTTCTCTTTCTAACATGCAAACACCAAGAGAAATCAGCGAGAACCGCGCTATGCATGGGATCGCCGTCGCCCTCCTGACCGAGGACGAGGACCACTTATCCGCGCTGCAAACCCGTCTGGAAGCGACGCGCCTGGCACAAGCGGTATTCAGCCATGTTGGGTTTCCTGCCGGACCGACCGACTCAATCCTGCGCCAGCTGCAGGATTCGCGCGCCGAAATTGTTATCGTCGACATTCCACCCAGAGACGCCCAGCGCGCCATCCACACCATCGAATTGATTCGCGCTACGACGCAGCAGATTGGCATTTTCGCCAACGGCGAAATGACGCAGCCGGCCAACATTGTCGCCAGCATGCGCGCCGGCGCCGGCGAATACGTCGACCATTCCGGCGGTCACGAGGCTCTGCTTGAAGCGCTGACGCGCTTCAGTTCTTCCCGCACCCGCAATCTAGGCGGCGCTGGCAAGGCCCGGGTATTTACTTTCCTCAGCGCCAAAGGCGGCGCGGGTTGCACAACCACCGCCGTCAACACTGCCATGGCGCTGCAGCAGTCGCACGGCGACGTCGTCCTCGTCGACTTTGCTCCCATCGGCCACGCCGCACTTCACCTGAACTTGCGACCGCAATTCGGCGTGCTCGACGCCCTGCAGAATCTGCACCGTCTTGATAGCACCTTGCTCGACGGCCTCATGACTCCGACCAAAGAAGGCTTGCATCTTCTGGCCGGACCGCAGCAGCCGTATCCCACCGAACCGACGCCGGGCGAACTGGCCCGCCTGTTCGATCTGCTGGTGAATCACTACCGCTTCGTTGTAGTCGACGCCTCCAGCCGCCTCGATCCCACTACGCGCCTGCTCTCCGATCTTTCGAACGCCGTGCTCGTGGTCGCACAGACTGATGTGGTTTCGCTGTGGAGCGCTGGACGCATTCACGCCTTCCTCGAAGAAGGCACCGGCCGCGACCGCCTGCGTATCGTTTTGAATCGCTATAAAAAGATTCCCGGCTTCACCGACGAGGATATCGAGCACGCCACCAACTGCAAAGTTTTGTGGAAGGTTCCCAACGCATTCCAGGCCGTCTCGCCGTCGATCGACCACGGCACTCCCGTCGTTCTGCAGGATGGCCCGGAAATCAGCCGTTCGTACCGCGCTCTGGCTGCAGCGCTGGCGGAAGCGTCGTCCAATTCCGAAGGCAGCCCCGATCTTGTCTACGGCGCCGAAGGCGCCCGAAAAAAACCTGCCGGCCGCCTAAACCTTTCCCCACTCCGCGCCGGACAATAATTTAGGTCAGACGATGGTAATCGTTGGGAAGGGGCCCAGATCGGATTTATCCCTTAGGGTCAGGCAGCTAAAAGCTCGAAAAAAACGGCTAGGCGCTTCTAAAGGGCGGCTTCCGTCAGAGCCGTTCTCGCATCTGAGAAGCATGCAGCCCACAAAACTTCTCCCCGACCTCGAATGCCGTGCCCCCGCCGAGCCAGCGCCATCTCCGATGGGCCCCATCGATCCTCCGGAGAACCCGGACCTTCCCGTGCGCGAGCCCGAACCGTCGGTCCCTGGCGAGATCTGACCCAGCATAGCGACCCCGTCGGACCGCAGCGAGAGTTGTCCCACTCGGCATGAATTCGTCCGCGCAATTTCTCCGCGATAGGTCGACGAATTGCGCCGCCGAATTCGTACCCGGCGGACGAGCCTACTTTCCGGCTGCCGCTGGCGCGGCGTCCCGTGGAAACATCTTGAACACGACTTCCTGCGCGTGCGACGTGACCTTCTTGTTCGCGTCGCTCTCCGTTTCTGTCAGCGTGCCTTTGAGCACAAAATAAGCCTCATCTCCGGGATTCTTCCCCTCGCCGCGCTCCACCGTCCCCTTAAAGTCGAAGCCCACGCCGTGGACAATCTCGGTCGTGAAACTCAACTTGCCGGCTTCAATCTTGCCGCTCTTGAAAAACTGATCCAGGAACTCTCCCTTGTCGGTCTCGCCCTCGCCGAATCGCGAAATGAATCCCGTGACGTGGCCCGCGTCCTCCACCGTCAACTGCAGCAATTCGCCTTCTTTCAGAAACGTGTACATTCCCGAATAAAGCGACCCGGTTTTCGTGGCCTGTTCCGCAGTCGTATTCCCCGGCTTCGCCGCATCTCCCGTAGGTTTCGCCTGCTGCGCGCGCAGCTCGAGAGCATGACTCAGCCCCCCGAGCCCCACCGCCAACGCAACCACAAAAATAAAGCGATTTGTGTTCACTTCTTGGTCGCCTTCGCCTCCATGAACGGCATCCAGTTCGTGCCATCCATTGAGATTTCGAATTTCAAACTGTAGCTCGCCGGCGTCAGCACCTTCATCGTCATCTTCTGTTTGATCTCCTGCCCGTTATAGGTCTGCGAGCCGTGGTGTCAGTTGAACTGAATTTTCCACCCGCTCCCCACGGACCCTGCGCGATCGTCCCCTCAACGGCCCACGCGCCCACAAAGTAGTCGAGCTTCTTCACTTCCGGACCGGGCGTAGGCGACATCTGCGCCCAAGCCGACGCCGCAAACAAAACCAGAGTCGAAACCAGAATCATTTTGATATTCATGTGAGTGTCTCCTCGGAAAGCTCCTCGCCTTTTAGCTGGAAGCTACTTTCACAAGGATCGTAGCGGCCCCGGACACTTCTGCCCAGTGCGATTCGTCAGCCGCGGCCCATGACAATTGTCACGCTCCAGGGCGATTACTTTTTGGTCGCTTTTCCGTCCATTGCCAGCGTCCACTTGGCGCCATCGGGCGAGGTGTCGTACGAGAAGTTGTATGAGGTTGGCGAAGTAATCTTCATGGTGAACCGCCCCTTCATCGTCATGTTGCCCATCTTCTCGTCATTGGTCCAGGTCCACGTGTTGCCATCCAGTGAACCCTTCGCATCGACGAATTCTCCCCAACTGTTGAACTCACGGTAGGTATAGGTCTTGTCGTCGGCGGAATAACCCATGATCGACACCCCCGACCCGTTCCCCATCGTGGTTTTGTAGTCGGTATGGCAGACCACAAAGAATTCGCCTTCCATCCACTCGCAATTCTCGGTCTCGGTCGTCTTTCCGCCCGCACCCGCATCGCCGCCCGGCTTCACGTCGCCATCCATCGTCCATTTACCGACAAATATGTCGAGCTTCTTGTGTTCCGGCCCCGGCTTCGGCATATCCATCTGTGCCAGTGCCGTCGCTGCCAATATCATCCATCCCGCGAAAATCATTGCCAGAGTTTTCATCCTGTGCCTCCTGTTGAAATTGTTGATTGTTGATTGTTGATTACTGAGTTGTTGTTTGGAACGACCGCAGCTGCGGCGAATTAGATGGTTCGCCCACAGCGCGTCAAGCAAAGTTTAAAGCCGATTTTCAATCAGCAATCAGCAATCAACAATCAGCAATTGCTCTCTCCCTACCAGTCTCCGTAATGCGCCACCGTCATCTGCTGAAACTTCATCTTCCACAAGTCTCCCTGCTTCACCCAGGTCGTGCTGAAGTGCTGATACCGCGGAGGCGGCCCCTGATCCTCCGCCGGCGGAACGCGCAGCACCACATCGTAGGTCACGATCGCGACCCCGTCTGTCACCGGTACGACCTTCATGTCATAAGCCAGCAGGTCGAGTCCGCCGCTACCCATGCCGTCAATAAAGTCCTGGCGTTCCCCCAACTCGCCGTCGAACGCCACGAAAGAAAAGTCATCCGCGAGGGTGCGCTTGAAAAACGCCACGTCGCCTTTTTTCGCTGCCTCAATATAGCCCTTTTCGGCGGCCACCAGAGTCTGCTCCAGCGGACTCAGCGCCTTGGCCGGCGCGTTCGCCTGCCCCACCCCGGCTACCGCCAAACCGCAACACAGCAGAATCACGCAAGCCACGAAGCCAGATTTCATTCCCGTCTCCTCTTCAGACTCTTCAAAAAGCAATTCGTCATTCCGCGCCTTTGTTTTTGGGTGGCGCAGCGCTTCCAGCGCTGTGATACGCCACCGTCCTTGGATGATAGGCTTTAGCTCCTCAGCCCGCCTACTCCGCCAAGCCCGGCAACCCATCCACGCTCCGCCGATTCTTCTCCTGCCGATACGCCTTCAGCCCCTCCGGCCCCTTCTTCCGCGCCCACGCCGCAAGCTGTTCCCGCTCCCCCTCATACTTGAACCGAGGAACCCCGTATCCACAGGAATCATTGACCCGCGCAATCTCCACCAGAATAATCGACCGGACGCTCTCGAACGCAGGGAACTGAGCCAGCAGCGCACCGAACTCAGCATCCTGCGGTTCCACCGCCCGTCCGTGGCCGTGCAGCCGGAAAATGTTCGGAGGGCCCTGAAACGCGCAGAACATCAACACAATCCGCCCATTCTCTTTCAAATGAGCGATGGTCTCGACTCCGCTTCCATTGAAATCAAGATAAGCCACAGTGGTCGGGCTCAGAATCCGCAGCGTGTCCAGCCCCTTGGGCGACAGGTTCACGTGCCCACCCGCATCCAGCGGCGCAGAAGCGACAAAAAACACGCGCTGCTCCTGAATGAACCGCGTCGCCAAATCGTCGAGTGCTGAACGAATCTTGCCCACGCTTATTGCCCCCGAATTTTCCCCGCCAGTTCCCCGCGCGCCACTTGCACCTGTTCGCCGGTTGAAAGATTTTTCAGCGCAAACGCATCCGCCTTTACTTCATTCTCACCCACAATCAGAATGTACTCCGCCCCCGCTTTCGTCGCCGCTTCAAACGATTTCTTCAGCCGGAAGCTGTCATCTCCCAACTCGACCACCAGATCATGCCGCCGCAACTCCCGCGCCAGCCGCGCCGCCTCGCCATTCATGCCCGCCATCGGAGCCACGTATACATCCGGCTTGCGGAGCACGCCCTCAGCGGTTTCCTTCAACGACATCACCAGCCGGTCTTCGCCAATGGCAAACCCAATCCCCGGAGCTGGCGGCCCGCCTAGCGCTTCGGAAAGCCCGTCATACCGCCCGCCGCCGAGGATCGCGTTCTGCGCTCCCAGCGCGCCGTGCGTGAACTCGAAGGCCGTCCGCGTGTAGTAGTCGAGCCCGCGCACCAGCCGGGAGTTAATATGAAACTCGACACCTACTTTGGTGAGAATTTCCTGCACCGCGTCAAAATGCTTCCGTGAATCTTCGCCGAGAAACTGCGTAATGCGCGGCAGCGTCTCGATGATCGGCTGATCCTCCGGAACCTTGCAGTCAAACACGCGCAGCGGATTGGTCACCGCCCGCCGCTGGCAATCCGCGCACATCTTGTCCTTAACCGGCTCCAACGCCTTGCGCAGCGCGTCGTTGAACGCCACGCGGTCAGCGGGCGTGCCGACAGAATTCAACTCCAGATTCCAATCCGTAATGCCGAGTCGGTCCAGCAACGTCGCCAGCATCTCCAAGACTTCCGCATCCCGCACCGGGGACTCGCTCCCCGCCGACGGCGGCCCGATCACCTCCGCCCCAATCTGATAAAACTGTCGATACCGTCCCTTCTGTGGACGTTCCCGCCGGAACTGCGGGCCGATGTAGTAGAGCTTGTTCAGCCCACGATCCCACAACTTGTGCTCGATGTAGGCCCGCACCACTCCTGCTGTGTTTTCCGGACGCAGAGTAAGCGACTGCCCCTTTTCGCTGGCCGCTCGCGCACGATCCTCCCACGTAAACATTTCTTTCGAAACAATATCCGTCTCTTCCCCCACGCCCCGCGAGAACAGCGCCGTTTCCTCGAAAATCGGCGTGCGAATTTCATGGAAGTTGTAAGCGCGGAACACATCCCGCACCGAC
>JBELAE010000420.1:0-4645 GCA_049509155.1 Candidatus Sulfotelmatobacter sp. | reverse complement strand
TCTTGCGCCACGCCGTCAATGCCGCCGCGGAAGCCTTCTCCCCACCCACAATCACAATTCGCAGACTTTCCGGCAGTCGCAGCGTCGACTCCGAAAGTTCCCTCACGAGTTCGTGCCAATAGGCCGTCGGCAGATCAAGCGCGGTCACACGCTTCTCTCGAACCCAGCGCAGAAAATCTCCTACCGCCAGCGACGCATCTTCCTCGCGCACCACCAGCGCCCCGCCGGCAATCCAGGTCGGAAAGATTTCCTCGACCGCAATGTCGAACGAGATCGAGGCAAACTGCGCCATCCGGTCCGATGTCGACAGCCCGAACAATTGCGCCGCCGCCACGTTGTGATTCACCAGACCGCAATGGGTCAGCAGGACTCCGCGCGGCTTTCCCGTCGAACCGGAGGTGTAAATCACATACGCCAGATTTTCCGGCTTCGCCCCGCTGCGAACATTTTCGCGGCTCTCTCCGGCAAACAGTTTCCAGTCCGCATCGAGATTCACGACTTCCGCCTCGAAGTCAGTCACTTCGGCCAACAGTCCCGCCTGTGTCAGAACCAGCGGAGTCTGCGAATCCTCCAGCATGTAGGTCAGCCGCTCTTTCGGATACGCCGGATCCAGCGGCACGCAGGCCGCGCCCGCCTTCAACACCGCCAGCAACGCCACTGGCAGTTCCAGAGAACGCCGCAAACAGATGCCAACTTTCGACTCCGGACCAATGCCGCGCTTGGCCAGGAAATGTGCCAGCTGATTGGCGCGATCATTCAGGTCGCGATAGGTCAGCGACTCGCCACTATTTTCGACCGCGACCGCGTTCGGCGTCCGCGCCGCCTGCGCCTCGACCAATTCGTGCATGCAGAGCTCGCGCGGATAGGACGTTTCCGTGCGGTTCCACTCCGCGAACTGCCGCTGCTCCGCCGCCGACAACATCGGCAACCGCGAAACCTTCTGCTCCGGATCAGCCGCAATTCCTTCGAGCATCGTCTGGAAATGTCCCACCATGCGCTCGATGGTTGCGGGCTCAAACAGATCCGTGCAGTAGACGAATCGTCCCTGCAGTCCCGTCGGCCGGTCGTCCAATTCGAGATCAAGATCGAACTTGGCGGTGCCGATTTCGAGATCGAGCTGGTTCAGATCCCAACCGTCAGCAAAAGCAGGCGTCGGCGGCACCAGCGAAAACATCACCGGGAACACCGGATTGCGGCTCGTATCCCGCCGCACCGAAAGCTCCTCGACCAGCCGCTCAAACGGCGCATTATCGTGCGAGAGCGCGCTCAGCGTGACTTCCCGGGTGTGTGTCAGCAACTCGCGAAAGCTGGGATCGCCTGCCAGCTTCAGACGCAACGCCAGCGGATTCTGAAAGCACCCCAGTAGCGCTTCCAGTTCGGTGTGTTTGCGTCCAGAGGTTACGGTGCCGAGCACGAAATCTTCCTGCGCGCTGTAGCGCCGCAGCAGCGCGGCAAAACCGGCCAGAATGGTAGTGAAGAAACTGGCCTGCTCGCGGTTGGCCAGCTGATGCAGGCGCTCGGACAGATTCTTTGGAAACGCGAAGCGATGCATGGCCCCGCGAAAACTTTGCAGCGCCGGCCGCGGATGATCGGTCGGCAACTCCAGCACCGGAATCTCGCCATCCAATTGGCTCGACCAGTATGCCCGCGATTCGTTCAGTTGTGCTTCATCGAGCGAGGCGCGTTGCCACGCCGCAAAGTCGGCATACTGCAGCGGCAACTCGGCCAGCGCAGACTTGTGGCCCGCGAGCAACGCCTGGTAAACCGCAACCAGTTCCGGCAGGAAGACGTTGTACATCGAGAAGCCGTCAAAAATAATGTGGTGCAGGAAAAGATAAAGCCGGTAGTCTTCGTCGCCCAACTGAACGAGCAGCGCCCGGAGCAGCGGGCCGCGTTCCATGTCAAACGGAATCCTGGCTCGTTCGCGTCCCAGGCGCAGCGCTTCCGCTTCGCGTTGCTCCGCCGGCAAATTCCGCAGATCGATCAGCTCAAGATTCGGCTCGTACGGCGCATTGACGATCTGCACCGGCTGCCCGTCGATTACTTTGAAACTCGTGCGCCAGGCTTCATGCCGCCGAATCATCTCGGCCAGACTGCGCCGCAGTGCCGGCACATCCAGCGGTCCCCGCCGGTATACCGTGACCGACTCGTTGTAGAGATCTTTAGCAAACTGGCAGTGCAGCCAGATCTGCTCCTGGGCAAACGAAAGCGGCGCCGGGCCGGACGCGCCGCGGCGCGGAATTGCCGGCGCGCTCTCTGCTCGATGTGAGGTTCGCGATTGTAGATATTTCCGAATCAGCGCCTGCTTGTCGTTTGAATTCTGGGCAGACATGTCATGCCCTGCCTGAGCTTCATACGGGCATCCGGAAACCGCGGCCACCGGTTTTGTTTCCAATCTTTGCGGTGTCTCCACTGATCCCACACGCGGCGCGGCCCCGCCGATTTTCACTTTCAGGGCCTTCAGCCCGCGCAATCCCAGATTCGAGCGCCACTCCAGCGCTTCCGGCGCCAACGTGACATTTGCAAAGCGCCGCAGGAACGCTTCCAGCACGACCTGCCCTTCCACCCGCGCCAGCGGAGCCCCAAAACAAAAGTGCGCGGCATAGCCGAAGGCCAGATGCCGATTGTCTTTGCGCGTAATGTCGAAACGGTCAGGATCGGGAAAGCGCTCGGGATCGCGGTTCGCCGCCGCCATCACGGCAATCACCGCCTGCCGCTTTTGAATCAGCTTGCCGCCCATTTCGCGGTCCGATGGACACATGCGCGCAGTGTGCTGGCTGGGACTTTCATAGCGCAGCATCTCTTCCACTGCCGAGGGAATCAGCGAATAATCGTTGCGCAGCCGCTCCATCTCCCCGGGATTGCGCAGCAAAGTCAGCAGTCCGTTGCCAATCAGGTTGGTGGTGGTTTCCTGCCCGCCCACCATGGTCACGATGCAATTGGCGATGACTTCTTCTTCGCTCAGCCGGTCGCCGTCGATTTCCGCGGTGAGCAGCGAGTGAATCAAGCCCTCGCGAGGTTGCTCGCGCTGCTGGCGAATCGCGTCCTGGAAATATTCCGTCATCCCGGCTACAGCCTCGAGAACCCGCGGATAGCGTTCCGGGTTATGCTGAAAATTTCCCAGCATCTCGGCGAAATCCGCCGACCACTTCTTCAGCTGCAAATGATCGCTGGTAGGCACACCCAGCATCTCGGCGGTCACAATTGCGGGCAGCGGCTCGGCCAACTGCGCGATCACGTCAATTACTTGTTCTTCCTGCGACCCGCCGTTCGACCCGCCCAGCAACCCATCCAGAAGATTCTTTGTAATGTCCTGAATGTGTCCGCGCAACTGCTCCACCCGCGCCGGCGTGAAAGCCTTCGACGACAAGCCCCGCAAACGCGTATGCGCGGGCGCGTCCAGGAACAGCATCTGTTTCACCATCACCCGGGCAATGGGATTCAGCGACGACAACCCCATTTCATCGAGCTGCGCGGGCGTGGGAGTGCGATCGGCGGAGAAATTGAGCAGGACGTCCAACACATCCGCATAGCGCGTCACCACCCAGGCATGCAGAAACGGATCCCAATGCACGGGATCTTCCGCGCGCATGCGGCGAAACAGAGGATACGGATTGGCCAGCACCTGCGGATCGAGCAGGTGATACAAGCTCATCGCCGTGTCCCGGTTTTCCAGCCGTGGTGCTGTAGGGGTGCTAGACATTTCTATTTCGGAAAGTTAATTTCGACAGCTTTAGACCGGTTCATTTAGATCCGAGCGCCACGTTCCCCGCCCTGCCCCGTCTGGCTATCGCGTGCGACCTTGGCCAGAATCAGGTTTTCGATTTCCGTCGACATTTCCGCCACCGTGGGATGATCGAACAATTTCAGCAGTGTCAGGTCGACGCCAAAGCTTTCGCTGACCCTAGCGATCACCTGCGTCCCCATCAGCGAGTGTCCGCCCAGCAGAAAGAAATTGTCGTTCACGCCCACGCGATTCACTTTCAACAGAGGCGCCAGAATCTTCACCAGCTCTTCTTCGACCAGAGTCCGCGGCGCCATGTAGGCCACATCCGGCAACCGGTTTCCGTTGACCGCCGGCAGGGCCGCGCGATTGATTTTCCCCTGCTCCGTCACCGGAAGGCTGGGTATGGCCACAAACGCCGCCGGCACCATGTAGTCGGGCAAGCGCTGCCGCAAATATTCGCGCAACGCGGTAGCGCTCACCGTAGCGCCCGGCGTCAGCACCAGGTAAGCCACCAACTGTTTCTCGCCCGGCGCATCTTCCGCGGCCACGACCACACTCGTCTCGACCGCCGGATGCTGTCCCAGCACAGTCGACACCTCGCTCGGTTCCACGCGATAGCCGCGCACTTTTACCTGCTCATCCAGCCGCCCCAGAAAAGCGATCTCGCCGCTGGGCAGCCAGCGCGCCCGGTCGCCGGTGCGGTAAAGCCGCGCGCCGGCAACGGTGCTGAACGGATTCGCGACGAAGCGCTCCGCCGTTAAATCCGGGCGATTCCTGTAACCGCGCCCGAGCCCCGCGCCTCCGATATAAATTTCTCCCGCACCGTCGCTCACCGGCCTCTGCTGTTCATCCAGGATATAAATCTCGACCCCGTCGATTGGACGGCCAATCGACGGCGCCTGATTCATCGAAGCCTGG
>JBELAE010000042.1:0-19832 GCA_049509155.1 Candidatus Sulfotelmatobacter sp. | reverse complement strand
CTCGGCACTTACGCCGGCCCGCGCAACGTGACCGTAATCATCGAGTCTCACGATCACTTCACCGCATCCGCAACGTTGAAAGATGTGCTGCACGCCGCGGATTCCGAACACGTTGCCCTGCTCTGGGACGCGCATCATACCTTCGCCACTTCGAACGAAGATCCCGAATCCACCGTCAAGCAACTCGGCCCCTGGATTCGCCATACGCACCTAAAAGACTCGACCGGCAGCGGCGAAGATCGCAAGTATGTGCTGACGGGACGAGGCAACGTCCCCATCCAGCGCCAGATCGAGGCGTTGCGTTCGATTGGCTATAAAGGCTTCTACTGTTTCGAATGGGAAAAGCTCTGGCATCCCGACATCGACGATCCAGAAATTGCCATCGCCGACTACGCGCACGTGGTCGGTCAATGCCTGGGAAATGCCCGCGCCTGCGGAGTGATGTAGAGACCGTGGCCACGAAGCATCACGAACGCCTGCGCTTCGTGGAAGAGCGGCGCTTCAGCGCCGCGTACAGCGAGAAAAACGCCGGGCTTCAGCCCCCGTTAGGCCTGCTCTCCGAGATCGTCTCGCTCGTCGCATCCCAGAAAACTTTCTTGCCCGACCAATACGATTGCGCGGCCATCATGCACGCCACGGAATGCGCGAATCCATCATGAACCGAAGCGTGCGGCTGCTGCCGCGAACGCATGCTGTCAAACCAGTTCGCCATGTGCTCCAAAGACAAGTCATCAATGCCCATCGGCGGCAACTTGGTTTCTCCCGGCAGCATTATGAATGTAGATTTTCGCTTCTCGTCGATGTCGGCGTCGTCCTCGTGCGTGCCTTTCTCTTCGACTACCTGATAACGCGGGCTGCCCTCGCCGCCGACGTTGATCAAACTGGCCTTCTTCCCCATATAGCGCGTAAAGCTGGGCGCGTCATTGCCAAAGCTGGTCGAGTAGCTGACCAGAAATCCCTTTGGATATTCCAGCAACGCCTGAAATGTATCAGCGTTCTCGCGGCCATCATGCCACGCAAACACTCCGCCATGAGAGACGACCGATGTCGGAAAGTGATCGTCCATGAACCAATGCACCAAGTCGATGCCGTGACTCATCCACTGATCCGGAATCCCGCTGGAAAACTCCCTATACAAACGAAACTCAAAATAGAGTTGCGGATCGAACGGACGCGCCGGCTTCGTCATGAGCCACTTGCTCCAATCCGTGTCCTGTTCGCGGATCTGCTTCACTTCCGGCCGTCCCCGCCAGCGCGGCCCGTGATAGTTCCACACCACCTCAACCTTGCTGACATCGCCAAGCGCCCCGCTGCGCGCCACCTTCTGCGCTGCTTGCGGATACGGTTCGCTGCGGTGCTGCGTGCCGACCTGCACGACCGACTTCGACTGCAGCACAGTGTCGCGCGCCGCCTTGGCTTCGCTCAGCACGTTCCCCATCGGCTTCTCGACATAAACGTCTTTGCCCGCCTCCACCACCAGCTTCAGGATCGGGGAGTGCGCATGCTCTGGGGTCGAGATGAGCACTCCATCGACATCCTTCATCGCGAGCAAGTCCTCCAAGTGCTGCACCGCCCGCGGAGTCCGGCCGTAATACCTCGCATTCGTGGCGGCGGCCTTCTCGCGGTTCACTTTCCACAGATCGCACACCGCGGTCATCTCCACATGGTGACTGGACTTCAACTTGGAGGCGATCAGGTCGAGCTCCTCGCCTCGGCTCCCAATGCCAATGTGGCCAAGCGAAATGCGGTTGTTAGCGCCCACGATGTTTTCATACGACAGCGCCGTGCGCGGCAACACCACCCCGCCAGCGATCACCGCAGCGGATTTGCCCAGAAATGCTCGCCGGTTGAACTGAGATGATTCACTCATGCTCTGCTCCGTTGTATAAATCGATTCGCACTGTGCATTGTTCGAAGGACTGTCCTCGGTTTCGAAAGCAGCGTGCTTGGTTCTGAAAGGGTGCGGCTTACAGCCCCGCCGTAAGCGTACCTAGAAAATGAACAGCGGCTTTAGCCGCCGGGGAACATTCGGCCACGAATTCCCTTGAGATCTTAAGATGACTTGATCATCTTCGCCGCCGCATCCCAGGTCACCGGCTTCTGCCGGAAATAGGATTCGTTCGCCATGTGGCACGCAATGGCGGCATTGTTGCCAAACACCGCATCCTCCGTCACCGGCTTGCGCGACTTCACCGATTGGAAGAAGACATTCAAGTGCGGACGCATGTCATCCCAGTCGTGGCCGTGATACACCGTGTCTTCGTGCACCGGTTCTTTGCCGAGTTGCGGATCGTGATCAGCATGCCACTGCTTGAAATATTCTTCCCGCATCTTCGCCGGGAAAGAAGAAGCGTAGTAACTCGGATCCAAATCCACGCCCGGCTGCGGCGAATGCCGCAACTCGAACTCACCTGTGTCGAGCAATCCTTTCGGCCCCATGAAGCGCGCCAGTTCCGGCGTCTCGCAGCCCAGGTCGAGTCGCACATAAACCGGAATCCCGTGATAATCGAAAAGCACGGTGTGAAAATCCGGCATGTCGCGGCCATCCTTGAAGCGGAAAATACCGCCCATCGCGGTCGCCGACTTCGGCACTTCATTCCATCCCAGCGTGACCAGCATGCCGCTGATCAAGTGCACCATCAAGTCGCCCGCGACTCCGGTTCCGTAGGCCCTCCAGCAGCGCCAGCGCGCGAAGTGCAGCGGGTTGAAGGGAATCTTGGGAGCGTCGTTCAACCACGTATCCCAATCCAGAGTTTGCGGAGAAAGATCAAGCGGCGGCGGATATTCCCACGCGCCGGTGGGATCGTTTCTCCCCAGCGTGAGTTCCACCATTTCAACGTCGCCGATCGCTCCGCCCGCATAGAGCTCGCGCGCCTTGGCGCAGAGCGCCGAACTCACACGCTGCGAGCCAATCTGCACGACGCGATTGTTCTTCTGCGCCGCTTCCACCATGGCCAACCCGTCGGCCACATTGTGCGACATCGGCTTCTCGCAATAAATATCTTTCCCCGCGTTGCAGGCGTCGACTACCACCCGCCGGTGCCAATGATCGGGCACGGCGGCCACGATGCAATCGATATCCTTGCGATCAAGCAACTCCTGATAATGCCGCGTGGTCGGCAGACTCGGATTGCCCGTGATTTCCCTGGCCAGCGTATGCCGTCCGTCATACAAGTCGGCGGCAGCAACGCATTCGATGCCAGGAATCGTGATCGCCATGCTCAGCAGCCCCGATCCCTGCATGCCGATTCCGATCATGCCGAAGCGAACCCGGTCGCTGGGCGCTACGGCTCGCCGCAGTGGTTCCGCTTCCAGCAAGACTGTCTTCGATACCACCAGACCGCCGGCCACCGCCGCACTTCCCTGCAAGAATGCGCGTCGCGAAAGAATGCGTTTCATACGATCCCTCCCAATGAAGTTGACTTGTGGCCGCTGAACAAACTCGATCTGACAAAAGGGGTTTGAGAAGGGCACGGCTTCCAGCCGTGCCGTCAGCGCCCAACCACCCGCGGGCTTTAGCCCCCGAGGTCCGCCGATTATTCCCGCGCCCATCTGTGTGAGAAAGGTGCTACTTCTTAATAGGTTTGATCGCCACTTCTTTGAAGAAAACGATGTCGTTGTCGCTGTGATTCTGCAAGCCGATATATCCGAAGTTGGGCCGCGGACCGCGCTGCGGCTCGAAATCAAATTTCCGGTCCGGCACCGGATCGCCGTCTTTATAGTCGGTAACCTTCACGCCATTCAGCGTGACAATCGTGCGCGACCCGTCCAGCGTGATGTCCATGGTGTTCCACTCCGGACCCGGCTTCCACGCATGTTTCACCAGCGGTTTGGTCAGTGAGTAAAGCATCGCAGTCTCGTGATATTCATCTTCACCCGAAGCTTGAGGATTATTGTCAATCTGCACTTCGAATCCGTAGTGCACTGGCATCCACTCCTCGCGCGGCTCCAGCGGAATGCGAACGAACACTCCTGAGTTGTCGTTCACGTCGCGCATTTTGTAGACGACATGAATCTCGCAGTTGCCGATTTTGCCGCCCGTCCAGTAAAGCAGCCCCATTCCGCCGTGAGTGCGGATCAGGCCGTCTTCCACCGTGTCGCCGCCGGGGCCCACATGCTTCCATCCGGCCAGATCCTTGCCGTTATAAATCTGTTGCCACTTGTCAGGATCGCCTTTGCAAACATTCTGATTTTCATCGCCGGCGAAGACGAGCGTGACCAGACCAGCCACTAGAAAAATGTAAATACTAAATCGTTTCACCATTGGGAAATCTCCTGAGTTTCTGGAGCCAGCTAGTTAGGCCAGACCACCATACTCGCACCCGAGTCTGGAATCAAATCGGACAGTTTAGGATTTTCATTCTTGAATGGTGTTTGGCAGGAAGGGTCCTGAAACTGTAACGGATTGTCATCTGAGCGAAGTGCGTACTCCGCGAAGCAGAGCACGCACGGAGTCGAAGAGCCTGCCCTGAGCCTGCCGAAGGACCCCTAGCCCGCATAACTACGATGGTCCTGGAAAGGAGTTCTCAGGCCGCCGTCGACTGCACAGGGAGAACTCCTCAACGCTTCGGTGCTTAGATCGAGAGTCTCGTGGGTCCTCGACTGCGTTGCCACCCGCTTCGCGGACGGCAACTCCGCTCAGGATGACAACCTGCTGAATGAGGCGTTACTACCCGGACCTCTAATCCGTCTCCTGGGCCTGTGCCGCGAAGAAGCGCATACCCGCGGCCGCTCCCGAACCGCCTTCGGCTTCGCGCTTCTTCTGCCAATCGGCTTCGGTCAACACAGAAATCGCATCCGCTTTCTTTTTCTTGAGTCCCGCATTGATGCTGGGAAGTTCCTTCTGCGTCACTTTCTGGAAATCGCCAATCACGTCTTCCAGTTCGTGCGCCAGAGAATCCTCGCGCGCAGCCTGATAATCCGCCGGACGCCCTTCGTAGCCGTTGACGTTGCCGTAGAGCTCTCCGAGAAGTTCGCGGATGCGTTCCTCCCCCGTGATCATGCCGCCTTCCTTCGTGGCCACAATTTTCGACCGCAGACCGTCACACTTGGCCGCCAGGTCCGCCAGTTGCTTGCGCAACGGATCTTTCTCCGCCAGTTTCGCGGCCCGCGCGTTAGCGGCGTCGCGAACCCCTTCAATGGCTTCCACCGTGTAAGTCATGTGCTCGATGGTGTGATAGATCTTCATGGTCAGATCGAACTGCGACTTGCGATCCGCCAGCGAAAACTTTGCCCGCGGATCAAGAACCACATTCAACGTCTCGGTATAAACGTTGTCGCCCTTGGTCATTTTCACCGTATAAGTTCCCGGCAGCACCCGCGGACCCTGCGCCGCCGCAAACAGCGCGCTCGCCGCCGGCGGGACTGCCGGCGCCTTCACCCGCATCGACCAACTGGCCCGGTTCAATCCGCGGTGCTTGCTTCCCGCCACGGTGTCGATCTGTTTGCCGTTCTCGTCGAGAATTTCAATCTTCAGGTCGCCAAAAATGTGCCGCCCCCGCTGGTAGTAAGTAATCTGCGCTTCTTCGGGCCGGTTTTGGCCGTGGAAGCTTTCATCGCCTTCCGCCCAGCCTCCGAACGTGGCGAAATACTGCACTGCCTTGCCCGGAATCAGCGTGGCTTCTTTCGCCATGAGGTCCGGAGTCAACGCCCGGAGCGCGGAAATGTCGTCAATGATCCAAATGCCTCGCCCGTGCGTCGCCAGCACCAGATCGCTCTCGCGCGCCTGTACGGCTATATCGTCTACCGGCACGGCAGGGAAGTTGCTCCCCTTATATTGCGCCCAATGCAGGCCGCCATCGGCTGAGATCCACAATCCAAATTCCGTGCCCAGAAACAGCAGGTTCGGGCTGACCGAATCTTCCTTGATGACGTGAGCGAATCCGCGCGCGCCGCTCTCCTGCGCCGGCAGCGCCGTCCACGTCTTGCCGTAGTCGGTGGTCTTGTAAACATACGGCTTCATGTCGCCGAAGGTGTGTCGATCGAATGTGGCATAGGCCGTTGCTTCGTCGAACCGACTGGCCTCAATCGTCGAAACCCAGGAGTTTTTCCCCAGCCCGCCAACGTTGCCCACCACGTTCGTCCAATTCTTGCCACCGTCGCGCGTGATCTGAAGATTCCCGTCATCAGTTCCGGCCCAGATAATCTGCCCGTTCTTCGGTGATTCCGAAATCGAATAAATCGTGGTATGCATTTCCGCCGAAGAGTTGTCCACGGTCACGCCGCCCGACTCTTCCTGCTTCTGTTTTTCCGGATCGTTCGTCGTAAGGTCCGGCGAAATTCGGTCCCACGACTGCCCGTGATCGCGCGAGCGGAACAAGTATTGCGCCCCAATGTAAATCGTTCCTTTCTCATTGGGACTCATGTGCACCGGGGTGTTCCAGTTGAGCCGCAGCTTCTTCTCGCCGTAATTGGGCGTGGGCTGAATGTCGCGCGTTTCGTGGGTGAAGCGGTTCACGCGGGCAAGGTCTCCGCCCTGCGATTCCGCATAAATGTAGTTCGAATCCGCCGGGTCTTCAAACATCCAGAAGCCGTCGCCGCCCAGCATGTTTTCCCACCGCGAATTCGTGACCCCGCCGGGATACGACGAATCGCCGACCCACGCGCTGTTATCCTGCAATCCGCCGTAGACGTGATACGGATCGGAACTGTCCGTGCTTACGTGGTAGAACTGCGAAATCGGCAGGTTCATCTGGTGCTTCCAGCGATTGCCGCCGTCTTCGCTGCGCCACAACCCGCCATCGTCGCCGGCAATCACGATGTTCGGATTCTTGGGGTCGATCCATACATCGTGAAAATCGCCGTGCGCCCCACCTGAAACAATGTTGAACGTCTTGCCGCCGTCCGTGCTGTACAGCAGGATAAGATCGGGTTTGAAAATCTTGTTCTCGTCCTTAGGGTCGACAATCAGATTGCCAAAGTAAAACGGACGCCACACCATGAAGTTGCTGGCATCGAGCTTCGTCCAGTTCGCCCCGCCGTCGTCGGACCGGTAGAGTCCGCGCCCCTTTTCCGCTTCAATGTTGGCGTACACCACCTGCGGCTTCGCAGGCGCGACCGCAATGGCAACCCGGCCCCACGGTTTGGCGGGCAGCCCCTTGGCATTGCTGTCGGTTGTTTCGGTCCAGTGGTCGCCGCCGTCGGTCGACTTAAACAGCCCGCTGCCCGGCCCACCCGAGCGGAACGTCCACCCCTGTCGCCGGAAATCCCATATGGATGCGTAAATCGTTTTCGGCTCCTGCCGGCTCTGGGCCAGCAGTGCGCAGCCGGAAGACCCGTTCGCGCCGGCCAGAACTTTTTTCCACGTCTTGCCGCCGTCGGTCGTCTTGTAGACTCCGCGCTCGTCGCTGTCATCCCAAAGATGTCCCATCGCGCAGACCAGAACAGTGTTGCCGTCCGTGGGATCGACCAGAATCTTCGCGATGTGCTCGCTATCCTTCAGCCCAACGTTGGTCCAGTTCTCTCCACCGTCGGTCGACTTGTAAACACCATCCCCAATCGAGACGCTGTTTCGCGTCCAGGGCTCGCCCGTGCCCACCCAAACCGTTTTCGGATTCGAGGGATCAATCGTGACCGCGCCGATCGACTGCACGCTCTCGCGATCGAAGACCGGCTTGTAAGTCGTGCCGCCGTTGACCGACTTCCACACCCCGCCGCTGGCCGCTCCCACAAACACGGTGATGCGCCCGTCCTGCTCCACGGCATCAACCGCCGCCACGCGGCCGCTCATCGTGGCCGACCCAATATTTCGCGCCGGAAGCCCCGAGACCGTGGCCGCGTCAAATTTATAAGTCGTCTGGGAGTCGGCTGTTCCGGCTGCAAGCATGAGAGAGACAACCGCAAGAAATATGTTCAGCTTCGACATGCTCAACCTCGACAGAAAGGAAAAATGACTGCGTCGCATATTCATCTTCATGAGTTCGTTTCCTCGTTGCGGTTCAGAATTTCGCCTACAGCAGCGCACGACGGCAGAATTAGTGAATCCCGACCATCCCGGAACTCTTCTCCGGGGTCTTCAGCGACGCCGGAACCGCAAAGTCCACGGGATTGATGGGCACATTCACTTCAATCTTCAGGAACGTCGTCGTCTGCGCTCCCGGATTTGCCTTCGTTCCCTGCGCAATGGTGAAGGGAAACATCACGCCCGCCACCGGCTTGTACGAACCCAGGTCAATCACGTTCTCGCGCACCGAGCCCCGGACGAACTCCTGCACTTCCTTGCGAATCTCCAGGAACGTATCCGGATCGAGGTAGTAGTAAATGATGTCGCCGTCTTTGAGCGTAACTTTCAGGCGCAGAGCGTCGTCGCCATCGACCACGTCGTGCCCCAGGAACTCCACCGTGTTGCCTTTTTCTTTGTAGTCCACCAGCGGCCCGTCAAAATCCGCATCGAGCAGCAGGTCCTTCAAGTCGTCTTCACCCATCAATTCCGGATCCTTGTGCCCGCCGAAGGGCTGAATCTGCCAGCCCGCCGTGCCGTCGTAGGCGATCACCTGGGTCATTCCCTGCAGCGAGAACGTCTCCCGCACCAGGTTCGGGCGCTGGTTCTCCTGCATTTGCGCGGCGGTGAATCCGCCCCCGGCATCAAGTTTGCCGGTCATGCGCAACGACTTGATCGCCTTGATTTTGTCGATCCCGCCTTTTGCCTGAATGTTCTTGTTGACCAGTTCTTCGGCCGTCTGCGCGACCGAGAACACATTCAGGCACGAAACCGCCGCCAGCACAAGCACTGCGTGACGCATGAGCACTCCTGATGAATGGGCTTGTATGGAACTCTTGACCCTGGGATTTGGAACGAACAGTACTGTACCCGGTAGTAGACGTACTTGCCAAGTGTTTGGTGAGCGAAGTAGTTCGAAGAACTTGAACCACAAAGGACACGAAGGCGCACGAAGGGAACCCGTGAATTCCTTCGTGCACCGGAGCCTGCCCTGAGCGAAGTCGAGGGGTGTCCTTTGTGGTTGATGGTTTTCTCTGCCGAGCGAACGCGCTAGTGCGCGAATGCGATGTTCAGTCCAGTGGTGAAAACCAGGTCGTTATCCTTGGTGCCAACTGGCGGGTTAGAGACGTAGATATCGCCGAACTGGTTCTGCCAACCCAGCCATTTCTTGAGTTTGGTGACGGTGCCGACGTTCAGACTTGTTCGATAGTTGCCGGTCTGCTGCACCTCGGGATAGAAATAGAAATTCTCCGTCAGCAACGTGCTCTTTCCCAGCTTCTTGTTGAGTTCTTCGCCCAGGGTCAGAGCGACAAACCGGTCGGTTACGCCGTAAGACACGTAGGTGGGCGGAACTGTGACCGGCGTGTTCACGGCGCCATTCGAATAAACCTCGTGCGTGTAGTTCACGCCCGCGAGAAAGTTCAACGTGGTGTTGTCCGACTTGATGACGTGGGCGCCGAATCCGCCGGTGTAAACCGAACGCAGATCGAGGTATTGCAGCCCATTGCTCTGGAAGTCGGCGGAGACGAAGTAAAACATTCGCGGATTCAGGTTGCGGTCGTAGCGAAACCCTCCGGTCACCAGGCTCGCAACCGTACTCGGAGTCGCCAGTTGGTTTGTGGTGTCGATGGCACTGGCATAGAGCGTGATCTTATCGTTGAGCGAGGCATGCAACGCGTTGAAGGCGAGAGCTAGGCTCTCGGTTTCGCTATTTCCCTGGGCTACGGAGAAGCCAATGTTAATGCCGCCCGCCCAGCCGTGCCGCAAGCCAGGATGCAGCGACTTGTCGAACGCCTCCTGCTCGGCGTCGTTGCGGATCAGCGTCACGTCCTCTTTTGGCGCTTCGACCGTGCCGCCGGTCTTGGTGGTGACTTCAAGCTTGCCGTCGGCCGTCGTGACCGGGCCAACCACCGTCTTTCCGCCTTTTAGGGTGATATGCAGTTCCTTGTCGGTCTTGATTTCCTGAATGGCGGCAAGCTGAAGGGTGACGTCGCCCCCGGCGTCGGTGTGCAGCACCAGCGTCTTGCCGTCGGATTTCACCACCGTGCCGGTCAGGCGATCTCCGTTTTTCAACGTGACCTGGTCCGCGAACACGGCCGATGACAGTCCAAGAAATGACAGTCCAAGAAATGCAATCAGGGTCAACCGTACAAATCCGTATCTACGCAAAACGACCTCCACAGGGCAAAGCTTTTGAGATTGAAAAACACTTTTGGAAACCCGGAATAACGACGAGACAGAAATAGGGATACGACAACAAAGAGGCGGAAACTACTGCCGGAAGAACCTGCTCACAATCTTCAAACGGCACCAGTTTAAACGAACCAGGTTAGCTCTTGGTCTCAGTCTTCTTGTTCGGATCGGTCGAGGCCTGCGTCGGCGGCTGTTCCTTCATGCCGTCCTTAAAGCTACGAATACCCTCAGCCAGCCCCTTACCCAGTTCAGGCAGCTTTTTTGGGCCGAACAAAAGCAGAGCAATGGCCGCAACCAGGAGCCAATGCCACGGTGAGAACTCACCCATAAGAACCTCCAATGATCTCTATCACCAGCACCAATCTATAGCGTACGGGAGGCCAAAAGGGAAGTCAAACAACTCACTCTTTGGGGCCTTCTATAGCCTTTTCAATCTTTTACCGTCAGCCGCCGCGATCTTCGGTGAGCCCCGTCACCGCGAATTGTGATCTCGGTCACGTCTTGGAAGGCCTGTCCCAAGTCTGCACGCTGCCCACAAAGTCACTCGCCCAGTTACCTCCGTGACCTTACCAGCAGGCGCTGGGGCGGGCTATGTTTCTGAAGTCGGTTTCTGAAGGCGCTCGTCCTCAAAAATCCGCCTCAAAATCCGCACCAGCAGGCCAATCCACGCATCAGGGAGTCCGGTGAGAGTGAAGGTTTCACGATTTCTTCTGCTATTCGGTCTGGCCGCGGTCGCGGTCGCGCAAAACCCTGGCACTCGACCTGCCGCCGTTCCGCCCGGCCCGCAGACTTCCGCTGCTCGCTCTTTAGTGAATGAGCACAAAGTGAACGAGCACAAGATTGGCGGGCAAGCGCAACCCGTAAATACGACGCAGCTTGCCGCCTGGCTGATCGGTGGCGTTCCCAGCGCCCGCCTAGCCCGGCTGGTCGCGGAGCGTGGCCTCGCCACTCTGCCCACACAGAATGAGCTGCGCCAGATCGAGTCCGTGGGAGCGGACGGGGATGCGAATGGGAGTGCGAATAAAGCTCTGCTCCGTGTGCTGAGTTCAGGAAACGCTGAGTCCGCGAAGATCGGACCCGCCATTCCTGCGGCTCTGCTGAAAGCTGCGTCCGAAGCCCGCGAGCAGCACTCTCACGAAGCCGAAGCGGACCTTCGCGAAGTATTAGCATCCGCGACTCCAGCTTCTGATGCGCATTCTGACGCCCACAATTCTGCCCTGCACTTCGCTCTCGGCGTGATGCTGCGCCAGCAAGAGAAATGGGACGAGGCTTTCGACGAACTCACTCAGGCTACGCAGATGATGCCCGATCTTCCCGAGAACCACGGCGCTCTGGCCTACCTCTTCTACCGGCTGGATGACGGTCCCAACGCGATCGCCGAGGCGCGAACCGCGCTCAGCATCGATCCGAGCAATGCCGAGGCCTATCAATTCCTGGGTCTCGGGCTTTACTCCAATGGTCAATATCAGGCCGCAGTGCATGCCTATAACGAGTCGCTCGCCCGCGACCACAGTATCGATAGCAATAACGAGAACGCCGACACTTATTACGACATGGGCATTGCGCTGCACGCCGACGGAAACTTGCCCGGTGCCATTGCAGCCTATGAGCAAGCCATTCGCCTGAGGCCGGCTTTTTGGGAAGCGCATGCCAACCTGGGACTGATCCTGCACGAAGAAGGCAACCTCGATCAGGCCGTCGCCGAATATCGCGCTGCGAAAAAGATCGCGCCCAGCGAAGCCTCCATCCGCAACAATCTGGGCAACACATACTGCGATCAGGGAAACTTTGACTCGGCGATTGCAGAACTGCGTACGCTTTATCGCGAGCATCCGGAGTGGCAGCAGGGGCACGCTTGCCTGGCCAGCGCCTACATGGCGAAGAAAAACTACGGCGCCGCGGTCGACGAACTGCGACTGGCCCTGCAGCAGAATCCGACCGGCTCGACCGAGCACCGCATCCTCGGCCAGGCGTTGCTGCTCAACAACCAACCCGACGATGCTCTGCGCGAGCTGCGGCTGGCGGTTTCTCTCAATCCTGATTCCGACCTCGCGCATCACCTGCTGGGCACCGTCTTGTTTCAGCAGAACCAACTACAGGCAGCCGAAAGGGAATTCCGCGAAGCCCTGCGCGTGAACGCCTCGGCCGACAATCACTATTCGCTGGCCGCCTGCCTCATGACCATGGACCGCTACGAAGAAGCGCTAGCGGAATTGGAGACCGCTTCGCGCCTCGACCCCGAACGCACCCTCTACCGCGCCCGCCGCGAAGAACTCCTCAAGCTGATGAAGGAACCGAACTCCCGCTAAAACGGATCTGTCATTAGCGCTGCGTCCCGCACCGTTATTAACATTGCGTCCCGCACCGTGGAAGAGCGGCGCTTCAGCGCCGCGTAAAGCGGCAAAATGAATACGGGCTCCAGCCCCGGTGTGCTCGCGCGAAGCAAAACTCTGCCCGCCGAGTTGCTAAGTCGTTGAGTCTTCGTGCAAGTCGTTGAAAAGTCGTAGAAGGCCCCTGGCAGCCTCCAGGACGCGCAGTTTTGCGTCAGACGAGGTTTCCCCAGAGCGCGCGATCGATCGTCGCAGGAAGGGCCGTTTCCGGCCTCGCAAAGGGCATTCTAGGTTAGCTGGGTGACGGCTTTCGGCGATCAAGGAGATTTCTCTTCATACGTAAGCACAAATCGGTATGTACAATAATGTACACAACTAGCTAAATTGTTTAGCTTCAAACATTTAGACAGCCAGCCGCGGACGGGCTGCCTTGTCAGGAGCTCCGGATCTAAGACCTAACACCTTTAGACCCAACGCTTAAGACCAGTTCCCCAATCTTGCTTTGCCCGCAAGATTCGGATAGTCCGTATGGAACCGTTCGCACTAAGCTTTCCTTGCCATGACAACGAATGCCATACTCACAGCAGAAAGCCTGATGCCCATGCCGACCCGTCAACCCAGCCCCGCAGCCCCGGCGGCTCAAGCCGACGATCACGCGCACGATATTTCGCAAGAGGACCCGCGCTGGCGTGCCGTGCTCGTCCGCGACAGCGCCCGCGACGGTGAATTCGTCTTCGCCGTCTCGAGCACCGGCGTGTATTGCCGGCCGTCGTGCGCGGCGCGCCGTCCACGGCGGGAGAACGTTAGGTTTTTCGCGGGGCCCGACCAGGCCGAGCGGGCGGGATATCGCGCCTGCTTGCGCTGCCGGCCAAAATCGTTCAACAGCAACGGCGAGTCGGATGGCGTAAAAGCGATTTGCCGCTTCATCGAGCAGCATCTCGACGAGCCGCTGACCCTCGATCGCCTGGGCAAGGAGTTCCGCCAGAGTCCGTTTCATCTGCAGCGCCGTTTCAAGGCGGTGCTCGGCATTACGCCGCGCGCCTATGCCGATTCCTGCCGCCTGCGAACGCTGAAGCGCAATCTGCAGGCCGGAGATTCGGTGACTCGTGCGATGTACGACGCGGGATACGGCTCCAGCAGCCGGCTCTACGAGAAGACCGCGTCGCAACTGGGCATGACGCCGGACAAGTACCGCCGCGGGGCGATTGCTGCGGCCATTCGCTATACCTGCGCCGATTCTCCGCTCGGACGCATGCTGATCGCGGCCACCGAGCGCGGCATTTGCTCGATCCAGTTTGCCCGCACCGATGGCGAGCTGATGGAGGGCCTGAAGCGCGAGTTTCCTTTCGCCTCGCGCAAGCGGGATGAGGGCGGCCTGCAGTCGTGGGTGAGTGCGCTGCTGCGGCACATGCAGGGCAAGGATTTGGATTCTTCTTTGTCGTCCTTGCACGCAACCGCTTCATCGTCCGCTTCCTCGTCCTCACTGCCGCTCGACATTCGCGCGACGGCGTTTCAGCGCCGGGTGTGGACGTACCTGCAATCGATTCCGTTCGGGGCGACGCGTTCTTACAGCCAGGTGGCGAAGGGCATCGGACAGCCCCGCGCGGTTCGCGCCGTGGCCCGTGCCTGCGCCACGAATCCCGTGGCGGTCGCGATCCCATGCCATCGCATCGTGCGCCAGGACGGCAGCATGGGAGGCTATCGCTGGGGCATGGAACGCAAGAAGGCGCTGCTGGAGATGGAGCAGAAGACGGTCTAGAGCATTCTCTGGACCAGATGTTTTTCCGCGGCAGCTTGTGTCACCGCGCCCTGTCGGGCCTCATCCAGCCCGCGCCGAACCTTTTCAAGGACATAGAGGTGGTATTGGATGTCCTCCAGAGAGCAATTTTCGGGCAGGTTATGCAAAAGCGATTCGACCTGTTGTTTGACATTGCTCATGGCCTTCTCCACTGAGCAGGATCGCACGCAGGCAAAGGCTGCACGGCTGACGTTTGACTCGCCAATTTGACGGCGGTTAAATAGGACCGGCGGGATGGGTTCATCACTCTCGTGGAGGCGGCCGATGCGAACAGACGCGGCGATACTGGCGGCGATTTTATTGACGTGCGTTTTGATGTGCGGATGCGGCGGCGGAAGCAGTGGGAGCAGTGGAAGCGGCGGAAACGGTGGTGGCGGAGGCGGCGGCAATCAGACTGCAGCGCCGACCATTTCCACTACACCCGCCTTGAGTAGTGCTGTGATCGTGACTCTGGCCTCGACGACCACAGGTTCAAGCATCTATTACACCGTGGACGGGAGCACACCCACTACGACTTCTCAGCCCTACCTCGCGCCGTTTCTAGTGGCGTCAAATCTCACTGTCAGCGCGATTGCCGTTAACGCGGGCGAAACCAGTTCCGTCACGGCTCAAAGCTTCACTCCGAATATTCCGTCGGGAACGCTGGTGTGGAGCGACGAGTTCACCAGTTCCAGCAGCACTCCGGCCGAGCCCAATCCCGCGACCTGGACGTACGACACGGGCAACAACGGCTTTGGCAACGACGAACTGGAGAACTATTGCGCCTGGGGATCGAACACCTCGCCCTGCAGCACGACCAATCCCAGCGAGTATGTGGCCGCGTACCCGGGCACCGATGGCGTCTTATATATCGTGGCGCAGCAGCCGTCGCCCGGGGTCTACACCTCAGCGCGGTTAAAGACGCAAGGGCTATTCAGCTTTCAGTATGGCCGGATTGAGTTTCGGGCGATGGTGCCGGAGGCGCAGGGTTTTTGGCCGGCGAACTGGCTGCTGGGCAATACCATTGCAACCATCAACTGGCCGGCCTGCGGCGAGATGGATGTGATGGAGCGCGTGAACGCGGAGGGCTATGATGGGCCGGGTTCGCTGGATTGGAACGAAGGTTCGATTCATGGGACGGGCTTCACCGGGTCGAGCCTCGGAACGCAGTACCTTTTTCCGAGCGGGCAGACGGCCGGCGGCGAGTTTCATACCTACGGCATGATCTGGTCGCCGGGCAGCGTTTCGTATTACGTGGATGATCCGACCAGCCCGTATGTGACCTACACGCCCTCGAGCCTTAGCAGCCTCAGTGGCGCGGTCTGGCCCTTCGATGCGGGGCAAGCCAATTTTATTCTGTTGAACCTGGCGATCGGCGGGACTTATCCCGGATCGCCCGACTCGTCCACGCCGTTTCCGTCGCAGATGCTGGTGGATTATGTGCGGGTGTATACGAACTAGGTGGAGTTGACGGGCGCGCGTTTTCGAACTGCCAGCCAGTTCACCAGTGCCAGCGCGATCGTGGCGGCCACGATCAGGGACTTGCTGCGATCGACTTGTGTCAGCAGGGCGGCGCACATCAGGATGGCGAGTCCGGCGAAGAAGTTTCCCGCGGGGAGGCGGAAACGGGCGTCTCCCGGTTGCTTGCGGCGGAGCACGGGCAGCGCGGCGCAGCAGACCGCGTAATAGAGCAGGCGAGCGACGGCGGAGAGCGTTACATTCCATTTGAAATCGCCGGTCAGCGCGAAACCCCATACCAGCGCGGCAAATACCAGAATCGAAACGTAGGGCGTGCGAAAGCGCGGATGAATCGCGGCGAAGGCTTGGGGGAAGTCTCCTTGCTCGGCCAGGGCGAAGGTGACGCGGGGCATGGCGAGAATTTTCGCGCTGAGATATCCGTAGAAAGAAATCAGCGCGCCCACGGCGACCAGGGCCGCGCCGAAGGAACCGACCGCGACCCGGGCCACGTCAGCCAGAGGGCGGACGCTGTGCGCCGCGTCGGGAAGAACTCCTACCACGACCCACTGGATGAGCGCGTAAATCACGGTGCAGACTACGAGCGCCGTGAAGAGCGCGAAGGGAGCGTCGCGGCGGGGATCTTTAGCCTCGCCTATGGGCGCGAGGGCGGTTTCAAAACCTCCGTAGGCGAAGACCAGCAGCAACACGGCGTTCAGCCACTGGCTGGTGGTGAGGGCTGGGTGCGCTCCGAGCGAGGTTCCGGCGGCTGAAATTGCGGCGGGCTGGGGTGCAGAGGAATGCGCGTGCAGCACGAACAGTCCCATAGCAATGACGGCGAAGAGCGGGATCAGTTTTGCGGCGGTAAAGAAGTTGCTGACCTGCGTTCCCCCGCGCACGCCGCGCACGTTGATGAACGCGAGCATGCCGACCAGAATCGTAAGAATGAGCGCGCGCGGCAGCGGGTCGCGGGCTTGCGGCCAGAACTCGCCCAGATAAATCACAAATAGATTGGCGTTAGCGGCGGGAGCAGCGACTTGCCCGAGGAAGAGCATCCATGCCATCTGAATGCCCATGCCGCGTCCGAAGGCGGTGCGGGCGTAGAGGTAGGGGCCTCCGGCTTGGTGGAAATGTGAGGCGACTTCGGCGAAGCAGCCGAAGATTACGCCCATGCCAACTCCGGCCAGGAGCACGGCTAGAGGGCTGAACTTTCCGAGGATGCCGGCGACGGTGGAAGGGAGTCCGAAGACGCCGCTGCCGATGATGGAGTTCACCACCAGCGCGGTGAGGCTCCAGCGGCCGATGGCGCGGAGGAGTTGGTGGTTCGGCGGGATGAGTGTTTCCGGCATCGCGTGTTTTTATCACAGATCCAGGGTGCTCGGGGAGCGCTGGCGATTCAGGTTGTGGGGCTTCGGCTGTTGTGGCGATTGGGCGCCGGGCTTCGCCCTGGCTTAGACGGACGAAGGCGTCCGTCGCCACATGAGCCGGGGTGGCGACATCAAAGCCGCGCCCCTCGCGGTGTTTGGCGGGGGTGACCTTTTCACGCTCCAAAGTAATGGAGAGAATTACCAAAGGCGCATGCCCGTGGGACATCTGTTCGCTGCGGGTTGCCGATGAGATGTTGGATGAGCACAACCGAATGGCCAGCCAAGACATGAGCGACCTTCACCTCCGAATCGCGCGCGTCACTGAGGACCTGCGAACCATCCAGCAGGAACTGAACTGCGCCGCCATGCAGGCTCCGAGCGATCCGGAGCTGATGGAAGCGCTCAACTCGCTGGCGGAGACCGAGCCCATCGACACGCTGCGTTCAGCGCTTGACCAGATGCGGCATTTCCTCTGGTTCTATTCGCAGGTGATGAGCAACGAACCGGAACTCGGCGACAAGATGCGGCAGGCCGGTCCGGCGAAAACGGAGCCGGCTAAATTAGAAAGTTCTTTTCTGGATCAGCTCTCCCGCGCCGATGAACTTGTTCTGCTCCATCATCTGGCCGAGGCGCGACGCCACAAGCCCAGTTAGATTCCGATCCTCAGAACCCAGCTTATTGCGTTCCCGGGGCCTAAAAGCCCGAATGATTTTGCGCGAGCTTACGCGGCGCTGGAGCGCCGCTCTTCCAAGGACTTCCACGGTCGTCGACGTCGACGCCTTTTCAATCGGCTAAAGCGGAGTTTGCTCGCGGCGGGCGGCTGCTACACCGCGAAGGCAGATATAGGTTGTCACCGCCAGGGTCAGCACTCCGGTTATCGCCCATCGATCCCAGTGGAAGCCGCCACTCGGTTGAACCTTGAACTCATGCCCAAAGCCGAAGATGCGATTGAAAGGGACTGGAGCTGTAAGGTAGAGGTAGAGCGGCAAACACAGCAGGGATGACGCGAGCCCCATGGCCGCAGCAACTCGCGGCAACACAAAAGCCACGCCCACAGCGAGCAGAAACAGAACCATTCCGATGTCGGCCATCGAGAGCAGAGGACCGGTAAGCCAGCCTCCGCTGAATTCGGTTCCGTCCAGACCCTTTGTGTTTTGCAGGGCCACGAACACGTCCACGAGGCAAATGAGGGCCAGAGCGACCTGATGGGTGCCGGGTTTCTTCATGGAATGGCCTCCCACTTGCGCAGTGGGCGATTCAGCTCTTTCAGATTTCGCTCGGCACGGTCCTAGAAGCCGCGACCGTGAACGATTGTTTTTAGGACTGCACCGGCGGGGCTGAGCACGATGAAATCCGCGAGTGCACCCTTCGCCAGGATTCCGTGATGGGACGACAATCTTACGGCCCGAGCCGGATTCAGCGTGGCGGCCTGTACTGCGTCGCGCAGGCTCCAGTTGGAAAACTCGGTCACGTTGCGCACGGCGCGATCCATGGTGAGCACGCTTCCGGCGAGGCTGCCGTTCGACGTGCACTTGCCGTCTTTCACGTCGACTTCGATGGGGCCGAGCTGGTAGCGCCCGTCGGGCATGCCGGTGGCTGAAATCGCATCGGTGATGAGCACGGCGCGGTTGCGTCCTTTGGCCCGCAGGAAAAGCTTTACGACCGCCGGGTCCACATGAATACCGTCGACGATCATGTCGGCGCTGATGCGGTCGTTGCTGAGCACTTCACCCACGATGCCGGGCTCGCGATGATCGAGCGGGCGCATCGCGTTGAACGTGTGCGTAGCGTGCCGGGCTCCGGCCTTGATGGCTTGCTGCGCGACGGGCATTTCGGCGTCGGAATGGCCGATGCTGACGCAGACGTTGCGGCCCGCGGCCTCGGCGATCACTTCCATGGCGCCGGGAAGTTCGGGGGCGATCGTCATCACGCGCACATGGCCGCGCGCGGCCTGCCAAAGGCGTTCGAATATTTCGATGGTGGGCGACACCAGATTTTCTGGCGGATGCACGCCGCGCCGCTTGTGGCTGAGAAACGGGCCTTCGAGGTGAATGCCCAACGGGCGGGCCTGCGCGGGGTCGGCATTCTTTAGGCTGGCGGCGGCTTCGATGGCGTCGGCCAAGCGTCCGAGTGTGGCGCAGGTGGCATCGAGCGGGGCGGCGACGGTAGTGGGGAAATATCCGGTCACACCGTGCGTGGTCAGGAAGTGCCCCAGGTGCGGCAGTTCGGACGGCAATGCACGCATAAGATCGAGCCCGGCGCCGCCGTGCAGGTGAATATCGACAAACCCCGGCGCCAGCACCGCATCGCCGAAATCGACCAGCCTCGCGTTACGGGAAATTTCTTTTGCGGCACGCGAGGAGATTTCGCTGATCACCCCGTCTTCCACCACGAGCAGCGGGTTCTCGATTTCTTCAACGGGAGTGTAGAGTCGGGTTGCGGTAAATGTGGTTTTCATGAAGGCGGGCCTGGCGACACCATGTTTGGCAAAGCTATGTTCGGCGAAGCAACGTTTTGTGAAGCAATGTTTGGTGAAACAGCGCCTGACGAAAATCTATCGTAGTCGCACGTCAGGTTTCAGACAACCGGCGGGCGCAGGAGGGAAACATGGCGCGAGTGATATAATCTGAAAGTTATCCGGAAATTCCTGCAACGGGCGCCCAGCGGTTCCTTCAACGCGCCTGCAACAAAGTCGGGGAGTGGCTCAGCCTGGTAGAGCACCTGGTTCGGGACCAGGGGGTCGGAGGTTCAAATCCTCTCTCCCCGACCAA
>JBELAE010000419.1:0-4652 GCA_049509155.1 Candidatus Sulfotelmatobacter sp. | reverse complement strand
TGTTTGAGGCTGAGGGTGCTGCAGAGAAGCCGCTGGCTGGGATCCTCGAAGCTAATGGGTTGGACGAGGCGGACGACGGGTCGCTGATTCTGCGGCGTGAAATTGCCGCCGGCGGCAAGGGGCGGGTGTTCGTGAATAATCAGCCGGCGACGGTGGCCGTGTTGCGGCTGCTGGCGCCGCATCTGGCGACTATTCATGCCCAGAACGAATCTTTGTTGTCGTTTGACGGACCGGCGCGGCTGGGGCTGCTGGACGCATTTGCAGGCAGCCAACTGGAGGCGGTCGAGGCGGGATTTGCGGCGTGGAAGGAGATTCGCAGCCGCATCGATGAACTGGAGCGCGGAGAGCAGGATCGGCTGCGGCTGGTGGATCTGTGGATTTTCCAGAAACGTGAAATCGAAGACGGGCGCTTGCAGAGTGGAGAGGACGAGCGACTGGAGGGCGAAAAGCGCGTCCTCGCCAATGCCGAGAAAATCTACAACGCGGCCATGAATGCTTTCGATCTGCTCTATGAGGGCAATGGCTCGACCGCTTCCTCGCTGCGGGCGGCGCAGAAACAAGTTGAGGAGCTGGTTCGTTACGAGCCCAAGTTTCAAGAGGCGTTGGCCGCGCTGGAGACGGCGCGCATCAGCGTCGAGGATGTTGGTGCAACTGTGCGCGATTATGCGGGAGGGATTCACGCGTCGCCGGAACATCTGGCGCAAGTGGAGGACCGGCTCGCGCTGCTCGACCGGTTGAAGCGCAAGTATGGGCCGACGCTCGAGGAAGTGATTCAGTTTGGGGCGGACGTCTCGCGGAAATTGTCGGAGGTCGAGAACAAAGACGAGATTCTGCGGGGATTGCGCAGCGAACTGGCGCAGGCTGCCGCAGAATATTTGCGGGCGGCGCGGGTACTGTCGAAAAAGCGGGCGGACGCGGCGCGAAGGTTGGAAAAGCTGGTGGAGGCGGAGATCGACGACCTGGCCATGAAGTCGGCATTCCGCATCGAGATATCCACGTCTGAGGAAGCTGGGAACTGGACCGCTGCGGGTATCGATCAAGTCGTGTATATGATTTCGACCAATCCGGGGGAGCCGCTGCGACCGCTGGAAGACATTGCCTCAGGCGGGGAACTTTCGCGGGTCATGCTGGCATTGAAAGTCAGCGTGGAGGCGGGAGACTCTGGGATCGGAGGGAAGAAAGCGGGGCGGGAAGTCAAAACTCCCGCCCTGTCGCAAAAAACGCGACAAGGGCGGGGCACCCAGAGGACGCTTGTGTTTGACGAGATTGACACCGGGATCGGGGGGCGGGCGGCGGAGGCGGTCGGCAAGAAGTTAAAGTCGCTGGCGCGGTCGAATCAGGTGTTATGCGTGACCCATCTGCCGCAGATCGCGACCTTTGGTGATCATCACTATGTTATCGAGAAGAAGGAATCGGCGGGGCGCACGCGGACCAGCATTCGCGCGGTGACCGGCGAGGAGCGCACCGAAGAAGTCGCGCGCATGTTGAGCGGGGCGAAGCTGACCGAAACTTCGCGCAAACATGCCGAGCAGATGATTAAGGCTAACGGATAACGCTAAGAGGTTCTGATGGAGCGTCCGAAGAGAGCTTAGACCACAGAGTGCACAGGGGTCACAGAGGGCTTAACGGCTGAGGATCTGGATGCCGTCGTAACGGCTCTCGGCGAGGGTGGTACCGGAACCGTCCGCAACTTTGATGTTGAAGTTGACGGTGATCGTGGCCTTGGTTTCGACTGCCGAGCCGTTCTGAAAGACCGGCTTGAAGTGCCATTCGCGCACGGCCTGCTGAGCCGCCGCAGCCAGGATGGCGGGACCGCTCAGCACGTGCAGATCCTGAATGATTCCGTCGGCGCCGATGACCGCCTGCAACACCACCGATCCCTGCACGTTCATGTGCTGCGCCAGCAGCGGATAGGCTGGCCGCTGAGTGGCGTCGGCGGTGATCCGCTCGCGCTCGGCCGCTTTGATGGCGGGCGCGAAGCTGTCGGCGGGTTGACCGGGACGTGTGAGTTCAACTTTAGTGGCGTTGCTGCCGGGGCGAATCGTGTGATGGTGGTCGCCGGCGATGACCTCGACGTCCAGCGGGGGCAGCACGGTCCGGACGGTGGTCACGGCGGGTGTCTCGGCCGGAGTGGAGTCGGTTGGGGTCGAAGTTGAGATGGTGGAAGACTTCGCAGCGGAAATCTGCTTCCGAGCGGGTGCGGCTGACTTCGCTTGCTTGATGCCGGCGGCGATCGGAATCGAATTTGCCGGCTTCGGCTCGGAGATTCTGGAAGCGACGGCGGGCACGGTTCCATCCGACTCCAAATCCGATTGCTCAACCCCGAACCAGAACTGCCGGTCTTTGATCACTACCACGGCGAGCGCAGCCAGCAGCAGGACGAGTGCGAGCAACAGCCTGCGGGGTTGCGGGTCATTTGAGGAAGATCGCGAGGCCGATCGGGAAGTCGATTGAGAGGCCGATGCGTCGGAGGACCATCGACCGGAGGCTGATCGCTCCTGCGATTTGACTACCGTCGGTCTTGGTTTTAGTTCCAGCATTTCTTTGGGGGCCTGGAATTCTGCCTAATGACCTTCATATATTGCGGCGGCTCGCCTGCGATGACAATGGCACGGGACGGCGGCGTGGGGGCACGAGCGGGCCATATCGGGCAAAGCGGGAACGAAAACCTGCGTCCGCGGGAAGATAACCGTTGGAATCGGTCAACGCACGGCTGGGGGCCTATCAGCGTGGTACAACTCCGCCAATCGAGTGTCCCAGAGAGAGCTCGGATGGTTGATTTGGCCGTCTGTCGCCGGGTAGCCGGACCGAATTTCCTACAGAGCCTGGAAGGTCCGGGATGTCTTCACTCCAATCGGTCGTTGCCGCGAGTGGTTGCGCGATCAAGGCCCCGCCCCGTTAAATGGCCGGATTTCCCCCTTCGCTGCTAATCCCCGCGCTTTCTTTGGCTTACGTTGACCATCCCGATACTTTTCGATAGTTTATTAGTATCGCGACAATGGGGATCGTGTACCCTGAAGGTGCTGATTTTGTGGCGATTCTCAGGGAGTGGGTGCATCTAACGGCGAGAAGCAGGTTCCTCGCGTTGCTCGGAATGACAAACAAGTTGGGGAATGACAAATCGGTTGTGGGAATGACAAGCAACAGAACGACATCACTCATTTGAGGGGCGGGCTTATATCGTGGCTGGAATTCTAGCGAAATCCGACGGAAAGACTCTACTTCTGCTTAAGCCTCGTGGCTTCTGCGCGGGCGTGGTGCGGGCGATTGATGTGGTCCGCATTGCTCTGGAGGCGTTTGGGCCGCCGATTTATGTGCGCAAGGAGATCGTCCACAACAGCTTTGTGGTCGAGGAACTGCGCGGCAAAGGCGCGATTTTCGTCGATAGCGAAGACGAAGTGCCTAACGGCGAGCGGGTGATTTACAGCGCCCACGGAGTTTCTCCGGAGGTGCGCGAACACAGCGCGCGGCGCGGGTTAAGGGTGATTGACGCGACTTGTCCGCTGGTTACCAAGGTCCACGTGGAAGCGGTGAAGTTTGCCAAGGAAGGGTATTCGCTCATTCTGATCGGCCACAAGGATCACGACGAAGTAATTGGGACGCTGGGCGAAGCGCCGCTGGTGACGCAGGTTGTGGGATCGCCGGAGCAGGTGAAATTTCTGATCGTGCCCGACCCCAACCGCGTGGCGTATTTGACCCAGACCACGCTCAGTCTGGACGAGACAAAAGACATTATCGCGGCGCTGAAGCAGAAGTTCCCCAACATCAAGGGGCCAGCCGCGCAGGATATTTGTTATGCGACGGAAAACCGGCAGGTTGCGGTGAAAGAGGTCGCGTCGGAAGCCGACTTGCTGCTCGTCGTGGGATCGGAAAACAGTTCGAACTCCAACCGGTTGGTGGAAGTGGCGCGCAAGCTGGGCACGAACGCGCACCTCATCGACAGCTGCAACGACATTGAGCCGGAGTGGTTGAAGGGCGCCACGACGATTGCGCTGACCGCCGGCGCTTCGGCGCCGGAATGCCTGGTGGAAGAAACCGTGGCCTACCTGCGCAACAAGGGATTTGACAACATGCAGGAACTCGAAGTGATGCCGGAAAACGTGCGCTTCGGGCTGCCGCCGGAGATCGTGGAAGCGATCGCCGCGGCTCCGGCCAGCGCGAACGCAGATTAGTTGCGAGTGTGAATCCGTGAAGATCTTGCGGAGGTGAGCCATGACGATTGATGAGCGGCTTGAGCGGTTGACCGAGCGGCACGAAGCGCTCACCCAAACGGTGGAACTTCTCGCCCGCACGACTCACGAACACAGCGGGCAGATTCACGAACACAGCCAACAGATCTCGGAAATTATGGAAGGTGCTGCACGGCTCCTGCACATTGCCCAGATCCGCGAACAGCGCGTTACTCGGCTGGAAGGTGGCGAGCAATGACGGGCGAGGCAATGATGGGTTTTTCGAGTCTGCCTAAACGTTGCGCTTGAAACGGAGTAGCGAATTTATGGACAACAACTCCCCCGATGGCAATATAGCTTCCGCACCCTTAGGTTCGAACCCACAGCTTCGCTTCGGAAAAATTGAGGGACTGGGCAGCCGCGTCGGCGCGGCCGTCGCGGCTGCGCGCAAGTTCCTGTTCTCGCAGCAGCATGAAGAAGGCT
>JBELAE010000418.1:0-4656 GCA_049509155.1 Candidatus Sulfotelmatobacter sp. | reverse complement strand
GGAAGATCCGCATCACCTGGGCCGCAATCCTGCGCGAAGGCGCCAACTACATTCGCCAGGAAGTAACCATCCGCTCGCCGCACCAGAACCTGGCGCTCTCGCAGATTGGCCTCATTGACGCGGTTATCCCCGGCGCCGCAGTCTCTGGCCAGGTCAAAGGCTCGCCCGTCACAGCTGGAACCTCGTCTGTCGGAACCTCGTTTTCCAACACCTGGTTCCTTGGTTTCGAGCATCCTCTATCCGACTGCCGCGTACGCGGCAGCCGCGCGACCTGCTGGCTTGCCCGTGAACTCCCCATGCAGGCTGGTCAAAGCGTGACCTACTCGTCCGTAATCGGCGTGACTCGTCCCGGGCAAATGCGCCGCGACTTTCTGAACTATCTGGAACTGGAACGCGCTCATCCCTACCGCACTTTCCTTCACTACAACTCCTGGTACGACCTCGGATATTTCGACCGCTACAACGAATCGAGCGCGGTTGCCGAGGTCGAGAGTTTCGGCGAGGAACTGACGAAGAAGCGCGGCGTGAAACTCGACAGCTTTCTGTTCGACGATGGCTGGGACGATCCCACCACTCTCTGGAAATTCAATCCAGGCTTTCCGGACGGATTGACGAAGGTGGCGCAAACCGCAGCCACTTACGGCGCAGCCCCCGGCATCTGGCTTTCTCCGTGGGGCGGTTACGAGAAGCCGAAAGAACAGCGTCTCGCCTCAGCCCGTGCCAACCCCGAAACTCAGAACTTCGAAACCAACGAAGGCGGATTCGCGCTCTCAGGCCCCAACTACTATCGCTATTTCCTGAAGACCTGCGTCGACCTGATCGCAAAATACGGCATCAACCAGTTCAAGTTCGACGGCACCGGCAACGCCAACGAGGTCATCAAGGGCAGCCAGTTCGACAGCGACTTCGATGCAGCCATCCACCTGATCGGCGAGCTGCGCGAGAAAAAGCCCGACCTCTACATCAACCTCACCACCGGAACCTATCCTTCCCCGTTCTGGCTGAGGTATGCCGATTCCATCTGGCGCGGCGGCGACGACCACAGCTTCGCCGGCGTCGGCACCGACCGCCAGCGCTGGATCACCTATCGCGACTCGCAAACCTACCGCTGGGTCGTCGAAGAGGGACCGCTGTTTCCCATGAATTCCCTGATGCTGCACGGCCTAATCTTCGCTAGGTATGCGCAGCGCCTAAGCACCGATCCCGGCCACGATTTCCACGACGAGGTGCACTCCTACTTCGGCACCGGTACGCAGCTGCAGGAGATGTACATCACTCCTTCGCTGCTCTCTTCCGACGACTGGGACGTTCTGGCCGAGGCCGCGAAATGGTCGCGCGACAACGCGCAGACGCTGAAAGATTCCCACTGGATTGGCGGCGACCCTGCGCGCCTCGAAGTCTATGGCTGGGCCTCGTGGTCGAGACAGAAGGCGATCCTAACCCTGCGCAATCCCAGCGACCAGCCGCAGGATTTCACCGCGAGCCTATCTTCGCTTCTTGAACTACCGGCAAATTCCGCGAGACCGTATTCCGCACGCAGCCCATGGAAGGGCGACAGCGCTGAGCCCACCACCATCGCCGCGAAGCAGCCGCACACTTTCCACCTGCAGCCGTTTCAAGTGCTGACGCTGGAACTGACGCCACTCACACCATGACGTGGTAGTGTTGCCAGTTGATTTGCACGGAGCTGGTAATGGAATTCTGCTTATGTGAAACTGTGGTCATGCCGAAACGGGCGATTCGCATTGCAAAGCACATTGGCTCTACCCCAGTCCTAGCCACTTGTGTTGCTTGTAATCAGCAATTCAAGGCTCCCACCTCAGCTCTCAACAGTGTTAAGGACTGCACCGACGCAATCCAAAGGCAATTCGACGTTCACAAGTGTCAGACGATGGACAGTAGCCCAAACGCCTTGCGGATGGTGCGCGAAGCGACCGAAGATAAATAGCGATTTCATTCCTCGTTTCCAGCGGCACCGCTACTCATGACCTCTCATACCATGACCGAAATCCATTGTGCCGCTCTGTTGTTCGACATGGACGGAGTCCTCATCAACTCCACTCCCGCCGTGGCCCGCGTCTGGCGCCGCTGGGCCATCGAGCACGGATTCAACCCCGAAGAAGTCGTTGCCCGTGCCCACGGCCGCCCCAGCCTCACCACCGTCCGCGAATATCTTCCCCATGCCGATCACGAAGCCGAAAACCGCGAAGTCGAACGACGCGAAATCGAAGACCTTGAAGGCGTCATCCCGCTGCCCGGAGCGCTCGACCTGCTGGCCAGCCTTCCCGACGACCGCTGGACCATCGTTACTTCATGTACCCGCCCGCTCGCCGAAGTCCGCATTCGGGCTGCCGGCCTGCCGCTGCCGAAAAAGTTGATTACCTCCAACGACATCACTAATGGCAAGCCGCATCCTGACCCCTATCTGAAAGGTGCGTCCGTGCTCGGGTTTCCCGCCGCGGACTGCATTGTCCTCGAAGATGTCCCCGCCGGAGTGCGCTCGGGCAAGGCCGCCGGCGCGAGAGTCATTGCCTTCAAAACCACGGTTCAGGAACCCGTGTTGCGGGAAGCCGGCGCCGACTGGATCTTGAACAACTGCGCCGACATTCGCCTGCTCGATCGAGCCAGCGGTCTGACCCTACGTCTCTTGTCGAAGGCGTGACGGCGGGGCGTGAGGTTAGAACTTGCTAACTCCTGGTCCCAATTGCAGGTAAATGCCGGGCGCAATAGGTGCGTCGAAAGGATATTTCGCAGCGAAAGTCCCTCTAAAGTTCGTCGGGGCAGCGCCGATAAGGTCATTGTATTGCAACTGCCCATCAGGTTCTATCAAGCTCGTTTAAGGAGAGACTAATGTCAACCGCAGCCGTTTCCTCTGGTTCCCTTCCCCCACAAGTACAGCAGTATTTTCAGCAACGCCAATCAGACCTGCAACAGCTCGGCAAGGCGCTCGAATCCGGAGACACAGCTGCCGCGCAAACGGAATTCAGCGCCATCACGGCTCTGGGCCAGAATGGCCCGGTCCCGAACGGAAACTCATTCTTTGTCAGCCAGCGTCAGACGGATTTCAACGCCATCGGGCAGGCCCTCCAAAACGGAGACCTGCAAGGCGCGCAGCAGGCCTTTGTCGCACTGCAAAACACTTTCAAGCAGGTACAGTCGGAGGCCCCGGCGGCCGACTCGGTAAACCTGAGTTCAGCGGCTACGGCAGCGTCTGGCACTTCCGCCCTGCCGAGCGCGGCCAGTTCGACCGGATCAGCCACGGGATCAGAAATCGTGCTCAATCTCGGCAACGTCACACCGGGTGAGCAAATCACGATCGGCGTCAGCAACTCCGGCAATGGCACCGAGCAGGTCAGCATCGGCGTGAGCCAGCCGAACCAGACCCCGGAGCAGATCACGCTCAATCTGAATCAGAACAGCAAACAGGAAATCGTCCTCAACCTGCTGAACAGCGCCGCCAGCGGCACCAGCAGCAGCACGACCTCGGGCAGTGGCGTCAGCGTAACCGCCTAGGCCAACCATTCCACCGATGCGCGAGCGGATCACGGCACATATGCCGGATGCGCTCGCGCGCACTTCTTCGCACGCACTCCGGCAAACTCGACCCTGCTCATTCCCGCCTCGTAAAATCGCCGCCTCTGAGAGTAAAATCCCTCCAAACACTCCCGGATCTTCGTCCGCAAGGAGGAACTCATGAATTCCAGACGGCTGATTCTGCTCGCCAGTTTGTTCGCTCTTGTTAGTTTGGGCTCCGCCCAGGACGCTCAGCGCGACCAACCCACCGCCAAGTCGGAGGAACGCATCATCAAAGAAGTTCGCCACGAATTGCTCATGCTGCCGTACGTCGGCGTGTTCGACTACCTTGCCTACAAAGTGGAAGGCTTCAACGTCACTTTGATCGGCCAAGTGGTGCGGCCGGTCACCAAGTCCGACGCAGAAAGCGCGGTAAAGCACATCGAAGGCGTCGAAAAGGTCGACGACCAGATCGAAGTGCTTCCTCCGTCTCCCCTGGATGACGGCATTCGCCGTCGGCTGTTCCGCGCCATCTACGGCTATCCCGCGCTGGAGAGATATGCGCTCGGCACACAGAAGCCGATCCGCATCATCGTCAAGGGCGGGCACGTGACGCTGGAAGGCGTGGTGGACAGCGAAGGCGACAAGAATATCGCCGGCATCCGCGCCAACGGCGTCGCCAACGTCTTCTCGGTCGACAATCATCTGCAAGTCGTGAAGCCGTAAAATTCGGCGACCGCATTTGTTGTTGGTCTAGGTGGGGACAGCCGCCCCCGGCTGTCCTTCGAGCGCGGCTCGATGCTTTCGAGGATGACCATTCAATCTGCTAAATCGATTTTTCTGCCGCAATTCGTGGTCCCGCGTATAATGTCCCGCGTATAATGCTCCCGGATTCAACTTCCCCAACGGAGCCCCTCGGAGGAACGCCATTATGAGTATGCAGGCCATGAACCGCCGCACCTTTCTCGGAACCGCAACCACCCTCACCGCTGCCACGCTGTTGACCAGCCGCCTGGGTTGGGCTGCCGGCGATCACAAGATTGACAAGGTGGGCCTGCAGCTCTACACCGTGCGCGATCTGATGAAAACCGATTTCGACGGCACCATCGCCAAGGTCGCGCAGATCGGCTACAAGGAAGTCGA
>JBELAE010000417.1:0-4665 GCA_049509155.1 Candidatus Sulfotelmatobacter sp. | reverse complement strand
GAATTGCCGCGGCTTGTTTGCGGTTGGCGAAGGTTGCGTCGTGGTGCGGCTCGGAGGCCAGCAGGGAGAGCGCATAGAAGACTGCGGCTTCGTGGTCGTCAGGATAGGAGGCGTAGACCTTTTGCATTGCATCCGAATAGGCCTTGGCGCGGGCGGCGTGATCGGATTTTTCTGAGTTGCTGTAGAAGGCGGCGATGGCGGCGATGTAGGCCTTTTCACGCGGTGTGGCTTTCGCGGCCAGTTTGGCGGCAGTGTTTGTCTCGCCGAGGCCGTGGGCAATCACCTTGGCGTCGGGCTCGTTCCAGAGTTGATGCCAGATGCTCATGGCGACGCCCCAGTGGGCCATGGCGCAATTGGGATCGGCCTTGGCGATGTCGAGGAATTCCTTTTCGGCCTCTTCGTACCAGAAAGAGTGCAACAGGGCGACTCCACGTTCGAAAGGCTTTTGTACGGATGCGGCGCAGGAGATGGGGAAACGGACGGTTCCGAGTTGAGTGTCGGTGAGGTCTTCGTGGTGGTGGTGATCTTTATCGTTATCCTGGTCGTCCTCATTTGCAACAGCGGCGAAGGCGGTGAAGGTGAAGAAGAGTGAGAAGAGCAACAACCATCGGAGACGATTCATTGAAAACCCCACGATTCGATGTGATGGAATTCTAGTCACGGTGCGCGGAAGGGTCAAACTTGTAATGGGACGGGAACTTCTGGAGTCGTAGTGGCGCTCGCCTCGCTGCGCTTGGCCGGACGGGCGAAGGCGCCCGTCCCCACAGGATCAAAATCAAGATCGACACGGTCTTACTACTCCGTGCGTAGGGCGTCCATGGGTTCGATGCTGGCGGCGCGTCGGGCGGGGATGAAACCGGCGATGGCCGCGAAGGTGGCTAGCACCAAGACCGCACCCGCCAGCGTGAGCGGATCGTAAGTGCGCACGCCGTAGAGTTGAGTGGCCATCAGGTGGCCGCCCAGGAGCGCAGCCGGAATACCGATGGCGAGACCGACTCCTATTTGCCAGGCTGCGCCGCGCAGCACGAGAGCGACGACGTTGCCGCGGTTGGCGCCGAGAGCCATGCGCAGGCCGATTTCGCTGGTGCGGCGGGCTATGGAGTAGGCCGTGATGCCATACAGACCGACCGTGGCCAACACAAGAGCGAGCAATCCGAAAAGGATGGTCAGTCGGCTGATGAGCCGTTCTTGAGTGAAGTTGCCGGCGACCTGATAATCCAGCGATTTGAAGTCGAGGACCGTGAGATTGGGATTGATGTTCGCGAGAGTGCGGCGAACCAGCGGTTCCAGACTTGCCGCGTCGCCGGCGTAGCGGATGGTGATGGAGTCGGGGAACAGGGTTCGAGCCTCGGCGGTGATGAAGCTGTGTTCCTCGACAGTGGTATCCAACTGGCTCATGGGGCGGAAGTACATGGTCCGCACCGGGTCACGTGGGTTGCTGTATTTGGCGTCAGCCACGATGCCAACGACTTCGAAGTTGCCGGCATACTTCTGGTCGAAGACTCCGAAGTGGCGGCCGATGGGATCTTCGTTGGGGAAAAACCTCTTGACGAAAGCCTGGTTCACGACCGCAACCATGCGCGAAGTGGCGGTGTCCTGGTCGGTGAAGCCGCGGCCGCGAATGATCGGTTGGCCGACGGTTTCGAAGAAATGTGGGCTCACGCGATCCCACGATGAGTTGGTGCTTACTTCCGGGCCCGGCGCGGGCTGGCCTTCGACATAAACGCTTTCACCCCAGTTATTGCCCTCGAGTGTGCTGTAGAGTGCCAGGCCCACGCTCTGCACGCCGGGAAGAGCTGAGAATTCGCGGTCCAAGCGCTCGCTGGCGGCGGAGATCGTCGAGACCGTGTAGCCTGCGCCTATGGGATTGAAGTGGAACACGTAGCGGTTGGCGGTGGCGAGCCCGAAGTCCTGATGCTCGAGGTTGCGCAGGCTTTTCGTGAGTAAGCCAGCACCGACCAGCAGAACGAGCGAAAGCGCGGCCTGGAACACGATGAGAGATTTCTGGGGCAGGGACGCGCGGTCGCGGGTGGAGCGGTTCACTCCGCGCAGAGCTTCGGCGGGATCGGAGTGCGAGGTAATCCATGCGGGGACGATCCCGAAGATGAGTCCGGTGAGTAGCGACAGGGCGAAAGCAAAGCCGAGGACGACGAGAGATGGGTTGGCTTCGAGGGTCAGGTTGGGCGAGTCGGGGAACGCGAGAGCCAGAATCGCACGGGCGCCGGCGTAGGCGACGGCGATACCGACGAGACCGCCCGCGCAACCGAGCAGCAGGCTCTCAACCAGCATCTGCCGGATGAGGCGGGAGCGCGACGCACCCAGGGCCATGCTGATGGAAGTCTGAGCGCGGCGGGTTGCACCCTTCGCGAGGAGGAGATTCGCAATGTTGGCGCAGGCTACCAGGAGAACCAGGCCAGAGATCGCCATCAGCAGGCGGAGGCCGCTACCGGTTTCCTGCTGCATATTCTGGACACCGGCGCCGCCGGGAGTCAGTGCGACGTACTGCTTGGGAATCAGCGTTTGATTTCCGTTGATGGTATAGGCAGTCTGAGTCGCCAGCCATTGGCGAAGACTGCTGATGAGTTTGGCCTGCAGGCTGCCGGGATTGACTCCGGGCTTGACGCGGCCGAGGAGGTAGAGCCAGCTGGTTTCCGGCTGCTTCAGCAGGCTGGTTTCGCGTTCGATCGTAGGTTCGTGGTTGAGCGGAATCCAAAGCGCGGGCGGGTTGCTGTCGAGGCGGTCGCCGAAGAATCCTGGAGGCGAGATGCCGACGATGGTGAACGGCTGGTTCTGGATGTAGAACGTAGCGCCGATCACGCTGGGGTCGGCCGCGTGGGCGATTTGCCAGGCCTGGTAACTCAGGACTGCCACCGGGGCCGCGCCGGGGCGGTCGTCTGAGGGCCGAAGCATGCGGCCGGCGAAGGCTCCCAGGCCGAAAGTCGAAAAATAATTGCCGGAAACATATTCGGCGGTCTCTGCTTTTGCAGTTGCAGTGCCGGCGCGGACACTCATGGTGCTGTGTCCCGACTGGAAGGCGGCCAGTTGCTCGAACTCGGGAGCGGACTCCTGGAAGTGACGGTACAAGTCGTAAGAAAACAGATCGAAATCGCCGTCGTCGTTTACAAAGGCGCCACTTACGCAGCAGTCGTCGCGGTCGCCGATCCGGTAGAGGCTTGCGGGATTGGCGACGGGGAGCGATTTGAGCAGGATCGCATGCACCAAGGCGAAGATGGCGGTATTGGCTCCGATGCCGAGCGCGATGGTGAGTATGACCGTGGCAGCGAAGCCGGGGGACTTCCGGAACTGGCGTAACGCGAGTTTGAGATCGTACATAGGTTATGGACGCGAGGATAGAGGAAGTGTGAGCACTAACACCCCATACATAAAAAGCCCCTCGCTTGAGCGAGGGGCTTTTTACGGGGAAGGGCTTAGGAGAGGCGCCCGTTGGTTTAAACCGCTGACTCGTTCGCCGAGAATCGCAGGGGCTGAAGCCCACAAAGCGAAGGCCCTGGACGCGGCCCCTAAAGGGCCGCTCTTCCACGGCCGCTCTCCTGCGGCGCTCTTTTGCGGCCTTATTTCGGCTGCTGCGCTTGATCGGCGGTGGTGAGTGGGGCTGCGGTGTTGGCGGAGAGTTGCTCCAGGTCATTCTTCAGGAGGCTGATTTCGACGCGGCCTCCGCTGCTGCGCTTGGTCTTGGTGGCTTCATCGGCGGTGGGGGCATTGCCCATGCCAACGAGGTAGATGCGATAGACGGGAATCTCGTGGTTAAGGACGAGATAGCGCACGACCGACTCGGCCATTTTCTGCGAGTTGGTGATGGCAGTCTGGCCGCGGCCGGAAGAGAAGCCCTGCACTTCGATGATGTAGCCGTGCTGGCCCTTCACGCTCTCGGCCATAGTGTCGAGGGCGTCCTTGGCGGACTTACTAAGAATGCTCTGGCCGGCGCGGAAAAGGATCTCGGTCTGGTTCTCGGCCTTGTACTGGTCAATGTTGCCGACCACGGTCTCAACGGTCTGGACGCGCGTCGTAGCCTGCTGCGCGGTCTGCTGCGCGGCAGTGGCCTTGTTGGCGGCGTCGACGGCGTGCTGATCGGCCTGGTCGGCCCTGTCGGAGGCGAGCTTGATGCCGGCCTGGGCGCGCGCGTCAGTATCTCTGATGGCCTTGCTGTTGCCGGCGGTCAGTTCATCGAGTTCATTGACGCGGTCGCGGATGGGCTCGGTCTGGCGCTTCACGTAGCTTCGGCGGGCGAACGGATTCAGATGTCCCCAGAAGCCTTCGCGGGACTGCACCTGCAAAGGGGCCTTGCCGGTAGCGGTGTCAGTCGAGGTGGACTGGGTCTGCGTGGCGGCCGGTTGGCTCTGGTCGGAGCTTGAAGTGGTCTGCGCGGCAGCCGGGAAACTGAGCACGGCGGCCAAGGGCAGGGCGAAGAGCAGGCGGTTGTTCATAAGTCTTCCTCCAAAAGATCGGGGAGCTGTGGGCTCCACTTTATTTTAATTTTATTGCTCGTTCCAGGCACGCCTGGAGCGCCAAGTAAAATCTGGTTGCGTCCCCCTAACTGTAAGGAAGGCCAGCGGTTAAGCTGAGCCGGCCAGCACTGACGCAACGCCTGGCCTGAATGTCCGGCATTTAATTCTCTGCGGCGCCGGACTTCCCTATTCCGTATAC
>JBELAE010000416.1:0-4671 GCA_049509155.1 Candidatus Sulfotelmatobacter sp. | reverse complement strand
GGGGAAGGTTTATGGACGCCTGGAAGAAAGCAGTGGTTCTCAGTTCGATCGGTGCGGCGGGAATTTTGTTTGTGAAGAAAAAGTATCCGGCCGGAGTTCTGGCGACGGGGGTTGGTCTGGCGGTGCTGGCGTCGGAATATCCGGAGAAGTTCGAGGAACTGCGGCAGTCGCTGCCGGGTTATTTTGAACGCGGCATGCGGGTGATGGAAATGGCAGGGCAAGCTGGGAAACGGATTACCGACGCGGCGGGGCGGAGCGTGGCGGAAGCGTGGGAGGAAATTGGCGGATGAGGCCTTCTCAGGGCTAAAGCCCTTACTGAAAAAGAAACGCCATATCGCAGCTGAAGGCGCTGCGCCACCAAAAATCTGCGCCACCTAGAATCCGCGCCACCTAAAATCTGCGCTGCCCAAAGTCGAGTTTTTCAGCAAGCTGTGATTTTCGGCATGCTATAAGCCAGTCAGCGGAAGCCTCGACTTACTCGATGCCGAGTTGCTTTCTGGCGTCGGGGGTGAGGCGCTCGGGGGTCCAAGGCGGGGTCCACACTACATTTACGGTGCAGGTGCTGACGCCGGGCAGTTGTTCGACGCGGGATTTGACCTGCGCGCTGATGTTGACGTGCTCGGGGCAGCCTTGCGCAGTCAGGGTCATTTCGACAGTAACATCCTGCTTCGCTTCCATAGGTTGGTCAGGCGCGGGGGCGAAACCGATTTTGTAGATCAGGCCGAGATCGACGATGTTGACCGGAATCTCGGGATCGTAGCAACTCTTCAGCGCGCTTAGGACATCTTCTTCGGTGATGGCAGGCATTGCGGAAATTACCCCTCTATTTTCTCCTTCAGTTTACCTTATAGTTGCGGCCCGGCGGGCGGACGGCAGTTTTGGCCGGAAAGTTGGTACAGTCTTCCCATGATGAGTCCGGAGGCGAAGCAGAGGATACAACTGGCGCTGCTGCTGGCTCTGGTAGTCGCGGGCGTGCGCGCGGGCTACATCCTATACGAGCGCCATGAAGACAACGCGGCGCTTGAAAAGAAGAAGCAGGCGCAGGACGCGGGTTACGCCAATGCCGACTACTATGTGAACCCGAAGAAACTTTATCCCTACGATCTGAAGAGCGCCCGGCAACTTACACAGCAGCCCGTGTGGGTGAAGGAAGGATATCGCTACGCGTACTATCGCTACGACAGGAGCGGCAAGAAAGTTGACTTTGCGCAGAATGCGGGTGTGCTGCTGCCGATCGAAAAACTGGAGATCAAGGATGTGGTTACGGCGATGCCCGAGGGAAAGGGAGAGCGGCGGCAGGTAATGGCCGTGTTTCAGGAGGAAGGGCAGACCTACGCTGTGCCGATCGGGTATGAGGCGGAGGAGCAATACAAAATTTATTCCGACGAAATGTTTTTCGTGGAAGATCCGCACGATTTGTACAAACACTGGCCGGCCGACGTTTGGCAAGCGGTAGAGCAACACCAAGTGAAGCCGGGTATGAACGAGTTGCAGGCGGATTTTGCGATCGGCATGGGCGTGCCAGATTCGGGCGGGGGTTCGGACGAAAAGACCGTGCGCTATCCCAACGGAGGCAAACCTGTGGTGGTCGTCTACCACGAGGGCAAGGCGGCGGACATCAAGGCGGGTTCTCCCGGTTCATGAACGAGAGCAGGGCCTGCAGCCCCCAGAAAAACGAAAAGTTCCTATCGCAGTGCTTGAAGCCCTGCGCCATTCAAAATCGACTTCTTCAGCAGGTTCCTTAAGGGACTGGGACGACTTGTTGGGCGAGATTCCATCCCCGAAGCGCCACTTGCGCCGGGCCGTTCGCCGATTTCGCGGGATATTCAATTTCGATTTCGCGGTTTTCGCCGGGAAGCAGCGACAGATAGTTGTCGGAGTAGTAAGCGGGAAGAATCCGCGAACCGTCGGCCGCGTTTAGAAGAGTCAGCTTGTTGGCCAGCGAGACGGTGGTCGAGATGTTTCGCAGTTCCACTTTCACGCGGATGTTCTCACCTGCACGTGTCGATTTGGCAGTTGCTGATAGGGAAGAAATGGGAAGACGATTCAACCGGCGATACGAAGCGTTGTCGGCTCCCAGCCAATAGAAATTTCTGGATACTACGTCGCCTGACGAGTTGCGCAGTTCCAGGTTCACCAGCACGACTCCTTCGGACGAAAGCAACGGCGCAAGTTCGAGCTTGAAACCGTCGGTGAGAGCGTCGGCGGAAGCGTCTCTCTTCTCTTCCCGATGGAACAAGAGTTTGTTTTCGACTGAATAGACACTTGCACTGAGCGACAAAGCCGTTTGCGCGTCGTTGGTGGTATTGACGACTCCGACGTTGTAGTTCGACAGGTCCAGCTGAACATGCAGCGGTTCGCAGGCCTTCTTGACGGCGTAGAAAGAAGACTGCGTGTCATAGTCCGCATTTAGAATTTGCCAGGTATTGCTGGGCCATGCGGGTTGGGTCATCCACAACAGGCGTCCGCTGTTGGGGGACCAGAGGTGCGCGTTCATGCCTTCGAAAATTGCGCGATGATCGACGTAGTCGAGCATCTGCGCCTTACGCTCAAAATCCTCCAGGCTCACGGGAGCGCCGAACTCGGCCTGCATCTGCGCCATGAACGGAGCCATGTCGCCGTTTCCGCTTTGATGCCAGTCGTGGTAGGCCCAAGCGTCGCTGACCGGCCACTGATCCTCCTTCGGGATCCACGCGCGGAAAGATTCAAGAGTCGAGAACGACGGCGTGCCGGTTTCAACGGAAAAGCCGTGGTTCAACGTGGTGTAGTAAAGCGCAGGGTCCATGTACTTATAGGGCCCGCTATTTTGAAGATTGACCTGGTTGGAACTGGGGAAGTAATAGCGCGTTCCGTCCAACGACCGGATCAACTCGATGAGGCCTTCGTTGATGATGGGCTGGGGCACGCCTTCATTGCGGCCGCACCAGACAACGATCGACGGATGATTGCGAAAGCGCAGGATGGTGTCGCGGGCGTTCGCCAGGAACAGCGCTGGATCCTCGGCCTCGACGTTGTAGTTCTGCGTGGACTCCCAGAAATCGTTCCAAACCATTAATCCGTATTCGTCGGCGAGATCGAAGAAAGTTTGCTCGGTGTTCTGGCCGACCCAGTTGCGGATAATGTTCAGGTTGGCGTCGCGATGCAGGCGGAAAAAAGGTTCCAGGTGTTCGCGGGAGACCCGTTTGCGCGAATCGTCCATGCCCCAATTGCCGCCGCGGGCGGCGATGCGGACACCGTTGACTTTGATCACGAGGTAGGGAGAAGTTTTCGTGTCGTCGAGCATCTTCACCGACGGCGAAAGCTCTCCGCCGGGAGCCAACGACGCAACCCAGGATTTCCATCCGTCTCGCCACTCCGGCGGGAAATTTGGAGGAAACGGATCGGCGGCGGGAATTTCGCGCATGCCCTCGTGGCGGACATCGACGATCCGCTCGTTTTTCAGCCGCGCAGTGGTCGGAGAATATTCCAGACGGCGCAGATGGCCCGTGCTGTCGAGCAGGCTTAGCTCGTAGGTGATCTCGCGAATTCCGAATCGCACATCTTTCGCGTCGGACTCGGTATTTCCCTCCGAGAAACTCAGGTGCAGGGTATACAGATCGGGCTTGCCATAGCCGTTCGGCCACCAGAGGCGCGGATGCTGCACAGTCAGTTGCGCGAATTCGGAGGGCTGCAACTTGACTGCGTTTTCACCCGCGGCTAAGGTGACTTGTTTCGTTACGACGATGTCTGCAAAAGAAGCTTTCAACGTTCCGGTCACGGGTGCAGTCGAAGTGTTCTCGAGTGGTACAGTGATTTCGACTTCGGCGCGAGAGGTACCGGGAAGCGGCAGGGAAGTCACAACCTGCGGGTCACCAGTCTTGACCGCGCTGGTTGCGGTGAGGGTGACCGGTTGCCATATGCCGGTGTCGCGGTCGCGAACGGCTGGAATCCAATCCCAGCCTTCGGTGGCGACGAAGGTGGGGCCATCCAGACACATCATTCCGCCGTTTTCGCCGGGGCCACCTTTAATGGACTGTTCTTGCGGGATGCCGGGATGCGGAGGGGGCGAGATGCGCACGGCCAGAACATTCGCGCGGTCGGGCTTCACAATGTCGGTCACGTCAAACGCGCCGCGAATAAATGCTCCCTTGATCGAGCCGACGGACAGGCCATTCAACCAAACCGCTGCCTTGTAGTTGATGCCCTCGAAGGTCAGGGTGAGGCGGCGGCCAGCGAGGGTTTTGGGTGCGCGAAATTCCACGCGATACCAATAGTCTTGCTTGTTCAGGCTCTCCGGGATGGCGAGATTGTTCAAGCCGTAATCGGGATCGGCATAGATGCCGCGATCGACCATGGTGGTGAGCACGGTTCCGGGTACGGTAGCCGCCATCCAGTCTTTGTTTTTCGTGTTGAAACTTGTCTGCGAGATTGCGGGGCCGTCTGCATTTACTTTCGGCGCGGGGATCATGCGCCAGCCACCCGCTAGCGTCCACTGGTTCTGGCCTTTGGGCTGGAGAGTCTCCTGGGTGCTGAGGCTCTTCGCCAAGGGAGTCGAGAATGGCGCCTTGCTGCGTGGCATGGTCGAGGGATCCTGGGGCGCACGATATCCGGCTTGGCCGCGGGTTTGTACCGGCCAGGGTTTCGAACCCTCTTCGAATTCGATAGCTGAAAAGTCTTCCGGCTTCTGCGAGA
>JBELAE010000415.1:0-5014 GCA_049509155.1 Candidatus Sulfotelmatobacter sp. | reverse complement strand
GTGTCCTCTTCTTCGAGCAACTTGATGTAGCCGGTGCGGTCGATCAGGAACTTCAGGAGGTCGGCGACGCTGACGGTGGGAGTGGGAAATTCTGCGGGAGTCGAGCCGATTTGGGGTTCTGGCGGTGCGCTTCTGCGCTCTGGCTCATCGTGATTCTCGTCGGGAGAGACTCCGCTGCCGTTTGCAGGTTCTGTAATTTCCGCTGCGCCGAAGTCGAAGGAGAAGTTGCCGAATTCGGTGGGATCGAATGCGACGGCATCTTCGTCCTCGGCGTCAACCTGCGCGACAGGGGCCGGCACTTGCGCGGGCGACCAGCATGGCTCGTCCGTCTTCGATTAGCTGCTGGAAACTTTTCAGCGATGCGAGGGCACGCTGCGGCAGGAGTTGGCGGCGGAGGGCTTCTCCGACTGCGCCCCATAGCGACAGGCCGGTTTCGAGCGCTAGATTTTCCAGGGTGTCGATTGTGCCTTTGCCGATGCCGCGGGTGGGGGTGTTGATGACGCGCAGCAGCGAGATCGAGTCGTCGGGATTCAGGATGACTTTGAGATAGGAGATCAGGTCTTTGATTTCGGAGCGGTCGTAGAAGGAGAATCCGCCGACGATGTGATATTTCAGGCCATAGCGGCGCATGGCTTCTTCGAACAGGCGCGACTGCGAGTTGGTGCGGTAGAGGACGGCGGCGCGCGGAGTTTCTCCGCGCGAGTTATCGGCGCCGCTCCCGTTACGGCCGGCTTCGCGCAGATATTTGGCGATGTGATCGGCGGCGAACAGGGCTTCGTTTTCGCCGTCGGGGGCTTCGTAGTAACCGATTTTGGTGCCGCCCTGGCGCGACGTCCAGAGGTTCTTGCCTTTGCGGCGGATGTTGTTCGCAACCACCGTCGACGCGGCCTGCAGAATGTTTTGCGTGGAGCGGTAGTTCTGTTCGAGGCGGATGATTGTCGCCTCGGGAAAATCCTGTTCGAATTCCAGGATGTTGCGGATGTCGGCGCCGCGCCAGGAATAAATCGACTGGTCTTCGTCGCCGACGGCGCAGACGTTGTGGCGCTCGCCGGCAAGCATGCGCATGAGTTCATACTGCGGACGGTTTGTGTCTTGATACTCGTCGATGAGCAGATATTGGAAGCGGCGGTTGTAATAGTCGCGCACCTGGGCCGCGGATTTTAGCAGGCGGACTGCCTCGAGCAGCAGGTCGTCGAAGTCGAGGGCGTTGGCTTTGCGCAGCTCTTTTCTGTACTCCTCGTACAGGTGCGCGATCTTTTCCGTCTTGGGATCGGCCGATTGCAGGTAGAGTTCCTGGGGATCGAGCATGTGATTCTTTGCCCATGAGATGCGGCCGAGAACCGTGCGAGGCGTGAGTTGCTTGTCGTCGAGGCCGAGGCGCTTCATCACGCTTTTGACTACTGATTGCTGGTCGCTCTCGTCATAGATGACAAAGTTTTTCGTGTGGCCGATTGGCGGTTGACCTGGGACGCTGGAGGGAATGCGCATCGCTTCAATGTCGCGGCGCAGGACACGCACGCAGAAGGAATGGAAAGTCGAGATGACGGGCTTCGCGATGCTGAGTCCGCCAACCAGCTTTTCGACGCGCTCGCCCATTTCGGCGGCGGCTTTGTTGGTGAAGGTCATGGCCAGGATGGATTCGGGCATGACTCCTTTGTGTTCGATCAGGTAGGCGATGCGGTAGGTGATGACGCGGGTCTTGCCGCTGCCGGCGCCGGCGAGGATCAGCACCGGGCCTTCGGTGGTTTCGACGGCTTCGCGCTGCTGCGGGTTGAGCTGGTCGAGAAAAGACAATGCGGGAATCCTACTGGCTGCGGGGCTTCGTTCTCTTGATCGCCTTAGCCATCTGCATGTTGAAAAAAACTCTGGAGATATACCAAATCAGCCAAAGGAACAACGGATACGCGAGCCAACGCGCCCAATCTGGCAGACTCAGACCAAGCGCTAATGGTCTGAAGACCACTAGAAATCCGAGAACAATGACGGCGAGTTCAATGATCTGAAAGGGCAATTGCTCCAGCTCGAACCGCCAAAGGCTGTCGTCGCGTCGTGGAATACCGGCTTGGTCTATCATCACCAACCCGTAGAAGTCTTCCCGTCTGAGCGCCTTAAGCGCGTCCAACCACTCGCTCTTGCCGTCTTTCGTGCGTTTGTCGTGGGCATACGCTTCGCGAAGCAGCTTTGTGATCTTTGATTCATATTCGTTGCTGTCGTATGTCTTGTCGAAAACCTCTTGCGCCTGGAGGTCCGGCTCACCTGAACTCTCCGAAAAAACGAACATCTTTTTCTCGATCTCGTCCAAAGCTACCTTGTCGTGGCTGGCTTGTGCCGAGAGCTTCGACGAAAGAAACTCCTTCGCGGATGCGGGCGTGTGTTTCATGCTTCATTGAATTCTACAGGGATTAGATGACTGAGGGATGGGACTCGAATTTTGGCCGCAAGGCAGGTGGGTTGTTCCGTTCTTTCCGCGGAGTCGAGATGGGCGCCGGGCGGGCCAAATCCCCACTTCTCGCGAAGTACGCGAGAAATGGGCACCCATTGTGGGAGTGGTCGCCCTCTATGGAGGGACGTGATGCATCCGTATGCGAGTCCTAAGATTTTTCTCGCGTTGGCGGTTTTGATGATGGCGGCCGGGCTTGTGGTCGTGGATCAGCGTGCGGCACAAGCGGGTGAAGTTGCGCCGGGGTCGGGTTACAAGGTGTTGGAGCCGATCCGGCATGGCAATCTGACGATTTTTCCCGTGAGCGCGGCGAAGAGTTATCCGACTGGTGAGTTCCTGACGCTGGATGAAGGGTTGCGGTCGGGAGAAGTTGTGGTGACGGAGGCGGGCAATGTGCAGGGGCTGATTCGGCGGCGTCCGGTGCCGGCACTGCAAAATGGGTTACAGACTAACGGAGCGCAGGTGAACCGGCTGGTGCTGGTTAACAATTCCAAGCGGCCGCTGCTGTTGCTGGCGGGCGAGATTGTCAGTGGAGGCAAGCAGGATCGCGTGATCGGCAAAGACCGCATCGTTCCGGCAGAGAGCGATCCGGTTGACCTGAGCGTGTTTTGCGTGGAGCCGGGGCGGTGGGTTGCGGCCAGCGAGCATTTCGGGGCGTCGGAGGCGATGTATGGCCGCAAGGTTGGCGGTGACACGGCCCTTCCAAGGCCAACTCCTCCGATGGCGATGATGGCGCAGCCGTCGGTGCGCGCCAAGGCGATGGGCGATAAGAATCAGGCAGAAGTTTGGGACGAAGTGAAGAAACAGCGCGAGGCGGTTTCGGTGGAGGTCGCGAGTTCGGCGCCCGCGGTGTCAACTGAGATCGCTCAAACCAGTTCGTACGCTCGGATGATGGAGAACGAAACCGTCAAGAAGCAGGTCGATGAGGTAGCCAAGCCGATCGAGCAGAATTATCAGAGCCTGATCCGGCAACTGCGCGATCGCAATGCGGTGGGAGTAGTGGTGGCGGTGAATGGGCGCATCATTTGGGCGGATGTGTTTGCCAGCACGGATCTGCTGGAGAAATATTGGCCGAAGCTGGTGCGGTCGTATGCGTCTGAAGCGGTTGTTACGCGGGCGAAAGAAATGGAAGTCAGCGTGAGTCAGGCGCAGGCTTTTCTTGGGGACATGGAAGGACGGCGGGAAACGATCGAGACTGAACCGGGAGTATACCGGCAGACCGAGGCGACGGGCGACGGATTCAAGGCGTTCTCGCTGACGTCGCTTCTGCCGAAGACTGGGTTTGAACTGCACGTGGCGAAGATGGCGGACTGAGGAGAACGTTTCCAGTTTCCAGTTTCCGGTTTCCGGTTTCCAGTGGTAGTGGCTAGTGACGAAGAACCGGTGGTCATTTACTTCCTGCCGCGCAATTCTTCGATTGCGGGGAAGGATTGCGGCGGAATCAGGGTGCGGTCGCGAGGCATGGAACCGGAGTTGACCGCCTTCGCCAGGATTTCAAGCGCGATTCCGGCCGCGGGGGCGGTGATAATCGTGGCCTTCAGCAGGCCGCGGCGCACCCAGTCCTGACCGGTCTTAGTAACGCCGTCGCAACCGGTGAAGGGAATGCTCAGCCACTGCTCGCGATCCTTTTCGGTAAGGTCGACAAATGCCTTTCGGGCGCCCATGGCCATGGCATCGTTTTGGCAAATCACCGCACGAATTTGCAGCTGACGCGAGGAACCCAGGGCCAACCATGATTTCACCGCGTTGTGGGCGCTGCGCTCGGTCCAATCGCCCTTCAGCATTTTCAGCTGGACTGCCGGCGGCTTGTTGGAAAGCATCCCCTTGGTGCGGAGCTGAGTTGCCATGCTGTTAAAGGGGCCCTCGATATAGAGGACGTTGCCCTCGGGCACGAGCAGGCCAAGTTGCTGTCCCTGGATTCGTCCGACCTCGGACTGGTCGGTGCTGACGGAGAATACTGGAACCGCGCCACTGCGACGAAGTTCGCCGATGTAGTCGGGATCGCTGTTGATGATTCCCCACCCGATGCCGGCGCTGACAGCGGCTTTCGCAACCTGGGGCATCCCGGTCCCGACGGGCTCGACCAGGATGGCAGTGGGCCGCTGTACGGGATCCTGAATGATTTTGATGAGTTGCTGAGTCTGGTTGACGGCGTCGTTATCGGCGTAGATGATTTGAATCTTGACGCCGAGTCGCGCGGCCATTGCTTCGACGGTGACTGCTTGTTCGGCCTGGTAATCGTTCTCTCGTGTGGTGAGAGCAACAACTACATTCAATTTGTCCATGGGTCTCGACGGGGAGTGCCCGGCGTGTTGGATTGTTTCACAGGCTAAAAGGTTTACCTAAAAAGTTCTTCGGCGGGTACCAAGCTTGAATACATTTTCAGAACGAGTCGTCCTTGGTCGAATCGTACCAACTCCGCCAGGCGTTTGAGTCGTTGGGCAGCCGCTGGCGCGTGATCTCGGCGAGAGCCTGGAAAGCCCAGGCGTGGGTCTGGGCATCGAGCGAGGGATCGTCTGTATAGTTCAACAATTGCGGCACGGCGGTCATGCGCTGCTCGCGAGTGAACATGCC
>JBELAE010000414.1:0-4727 GCA_049509155.1 Candidatus Sulfotelmatobacter sp. | reverse complement strand
CCGAAGCCGAGCAATTCATGGACAAGAAACCACTGACCAGGTCGGAACGTGGTCCCGATGCCGCCTGTCAGCCCATTCTCGGCGACTGTCCACACACCCCGGTCACAATCGACCTCGGTCCGGAAGAGATGCTGTTCCCGTCCGGCGACTAAGCAACCGCCGTAATAGCGGCGAACCGATGCCCACAACTGGCTGCGATGCGGACACTTCCGCGCCGGTGACAGGGCTTCACCCGAAGAACACGGCCAACTAGCGCCGACGCGCCAAGTTCGCGGGAAGCAACAAGCTCCTCGGATCACTTCACGCTTCCCAGCATTACAAAAAACGTACGCGACGTCTTCCGGTGACGCTAAGTATCTGATAGGATGTGAGATAGTTTTTGGATCTTGCAGACTCTTGGTCTGCGTCTGAGTTGATTCTAAAGCGGAAGTGGTGGAACTGGCAGACACACCATCTTGAGGGGGTGGCGCCGAAAGGCGTGGGGGTTCAAATCCCCCCTTCCGCACCATGATTTTTGGCGGATTCGCTCCTTGCGGGCGATCCCGAGTCGAAATATAGCTAGAGGATTTCACCGAAAACGCTAGTCGCGGAGTCAGGGAAAGATAAAGGCATGGCTTACTTCTACGGACTAATCGTTGCCGTTCACATTCTGGTTTGTTTTTTCATCATCATTGTCGTTTTGCTGCAGAGCGGCAAGAGCGGCGACATTTCCGCGGCTTTTGGCGGGCAGGGCAGCCAGACCGCGTTCGGTCCGCGGGGTGCGGCCAGCGCACTTTCCAGGGCGACCACCTGGTCGGCCGTGGCGTTCATGATCACCTCCATCACTTTGTCGGTCTACGCATCGCGGCGGGGCGGCCCGACGTCGGTGTTGCAGGGCCTGAAATCGCAGCCCGTTAAGACACAGCCCGCTCCGGCGCAAACCCCGCCGGCTTCGCCCGCCCAGCAGAAGTAAAGCCGTCGGCAAGTTCTCTTGGCGTTGAGCGGCAGTCGGGGTTGACCGGATGATTAGGCGGTGCCCGCCGCGCTGGCGGCGGCTTGCGGCCTGGTCCTTCGCCATCTACAGGTTCCCCGGTAATTGTATTTGCCTGACAGAGGATGTACCATCCGTATTAGTTCTCTTTACTCGGAGGTAGTGGCTATGTCGGATCATGACAGCAATAGTTTTGGATGGTTCTTGGCAGGATTGGGTTTGGGAGCACTGGCGGGAGTGCTTTATGCGCCCCGTTCGGGCAGCGAGACGCGCGAAGTGTTGCGCGCGCGCGCCGAGGAAGGCCGAGACTACGTTCGCACTCGGGCGCGGGAAGCCCGCGACCAGGCGGCGCAGTGGGCCGATCGCGGCCGGGATGTAGTCAATCAGCAAAAGGAGCAGTTCCGCGCCGCCTACGAGGCTGGGCGTCAGGCCTATCAGGAAGCCACGACGGAAACGGGCGCTCCCAAGAATTTGTAGGCTTTGCCGCGCCGGCCGGAACCGGTTGGAGGCACGTCTATGGACAAGATTACAGTGTTCGTCGCGCTGACGGGAATTGCAATTCTGCTGCAAGCCGGCATCTTGCTGGCCATGTACCTGGCAATGCGCGAGAGCGGCGCCCGCATCGAAGCGATCGCGACCGAATTAAAAACGAAGCTCGTCCCCACCATCGAGCAAGCGGGGGCGATGCTGTCGGAATTCCGTCCCAAGCTGGAAATAATCGCGGATAACCTGCAGGAATCGACCACGGTGTTGCGCGACCAGGTGGAACGCGTGGATGCGACCGTGAAAGATGTGGTGGACCGCGGGCGCCTGCAGATCATTCGCGCCGACGAACTGCTCACCCGTACGCTGGATCGCGTGGAGCAGACCTCAGATATGGTTCACAACACGGTGATCTCGCCGGTTCGCCAGCTTTCCGGGTTGATGCAGGGACTCACGGTCGGCCTGGAGTTTCTGTTTGGCGGCCGCGCCCGGAAGAATGGCAACAGGCGTGAAGAGCGGCGACCGGTGCCGCAAGATGAGATGTTCATCTAAACCATGTTTATCTGAGCATGTTGATCTGAGCATGTTGATCTGAACATGCTCATCTAACCATGTTCACCTGACCACGTTCCTCTAACCCTGCTGATGATTCCTGCCCCTTCGAGGCCTACGACGATGCCGCATTTCCTCTCCGCTCCCTACAAGCGTGTCATCGCAAACATTCTGCTCGCGCGCACGCTGATCTTTCTTTCCGTTTCGCTCCTTTCCGTTTCACTCCCGGCGCAGGATAAGACTGTTTGGAGCGATCAGGAAAAACCCATCGTCGAGCAAATACGCGGCCTGCGCAAACTCGATGACACGGTGCGCGCCCGCACCACCAAGGATCTGGCGCTGCAGATCCGTCAACTGCCGGTCGTTCCCAACAAGCTGCGGCTGGCCGGAGCGCTGGCCGGTCTGTCGACCGAGGGCGACTTTGGACGGGACACGTTGCAGGAAGTTACCAACACTCTCGCCGCGGCGCTGCGCGAGCAGCCTCCCGCGGGAAAGACCGATGTGCCTGATGATCTTTATGTGCAGCTGGCATCCCTTGTGCGCTACGAGCACATGCAGGCCGCATCAGACAATCCGCAGTTTGCCGCAGCCATGTCGAAGCTGGAAGCGGACGACGTCAAACGTCAGAGTGCTGACTTCACCCTGGCCGATTTGCAAGGCAAGACGTGGCATCTTCAAGATCTGCGTGGCAAAGTGGTGCTGGTGAATTTCTGGGCGACCTGGTGTCCGCCCTGCCGCAAGGAAATGCCCGACCTTCAGGCGTTGTATGAAAAGTTCAAAGATCAGGGCTTCGTTGTGCTGGCGATTTCTGACGAAGAAGCCGCGAAGGTCGCCCCGTTCATCGGGGAACGGAAGATCAGTTATCCCGTAATGCTCGATCCGGGGCGAAAAGTGAATGACCTATTTTTTGTGGAAGGCATTCCCAAGAGCTTCGTCTATGACCGCGGCGGCAAGCTGGTCGCGCAGTCGATCGACATGCGCACCAGAAATCAGTTTCTGGAAATGCTGGCCCAGGCGGGATTGCAGTAGGAGCGTTCCATGCGATATCTGGTTCGAGCCCGTGTGAAACCCGGTCGTGAGGCTGATCTGCTCGACGCCATCGAGCGAGGGACGTTGGGCCGGGGATCGGTTGCCGAAGGCGAGTACCTGCGCAACATGCAGGAGGCGCGGCTCTGCAACGACAATCATAATGATCAGAATGGCAGCCAGACCGCACGCTGGGTGGAAGTCTGCTACTGTCCCACGCCGTTGCAGGAAGAGCGGCCGTACTGGGAACAATATTTGGACCTGACCCGCGTGCAGGATGCGCACGACCGCCACGACTGCCGCGACGAGAACGGAACCGAGCCGTGGGCCTGCGGCGAATGCGATTGCACCGCGCGGTTGGAACAGAGATTGAAAGAATCAGGCACGTCGTTCCTCGATTCGCTCCGCAAAGACAGTGCGGACAAAGTCTCTCTCGGCAACATTTCAAACGCTGCGCAGAAAACGTAGCCGCGTAAGTCTCAACAAAACGCTAGGATCACGCGAGCTGCGACAGCGTTGATTCCAGCTGTTTCAAGTCCTGCGCCACTTCCCTCAAATTGAAAACCAGCGCCCAGAAGGGCAGCATGCGATCGAGCGCAAAGGGCGCGGTCGCCCGCTGCTCGCGGAGTTTCGCTAGATCTGCATCCAGCTCGCGGACGGCTGCTTCGAGTTCTTCTGAATTCTCGGGTGCACTGTTCTTGCGGATTGCTTCTGACAGAGCCGTAAAATTCTGCGATGTCTTCTCGACAACATTCGCTAACGACGGCACCAGCCCGGGTTCGACCTGGGCGTGCACATAGAGCGATCGATCTTCCGCCATTGCCGTCAACCGCCGCCGAACCTGGTCGGCCAACTCGACGAACTGCTGATACGCACCCTGATTGAAGCGAGAAAAACTCAGTTCGTTGCGCGCATCATCCATCTGCTGAGTGATGCCGCGGCGCAGATCGTGCAACTGGCTGTCAAGTTGGCGGACCTGCTGTTCGTTGTCGATTCCCTGCAGCGCGGCTGCGGTAACTGCGCGATACAGCACACCGGCGCCGTCGAGGATGTTGGCGATCTTACGGCGCAAACCTTCGCGGGCGCGCACTGGCCAAAGCAACGCGCCGACGGCGAAAGCGACGAATGACCCCAGCAGCGTGTACAGAACTCGCAGCCAGCCAGTGTGGATAGGCGAGCCTTCGATCCGACCCAGCAGAAGGACGATGGCTGCGGTGAATCCCGCGGCACTGAAGCTAGGATGCAGCACGGTGAGAAAACCGAACAGACTGGCCAGTACAAACAACGTGATGCCAACGCGAACGGTTCCGGGCCCGAGAATCAGGAACAGGAGCATTGCCGCCAGCGCTCCTGAGGTTGAGCCGATGGTGCGGTAGAGGGCTGGCTTCCATGAAGCGCCCAGAGTTACCTGAGTGACGATCAGCGCCGTGAACACGGCCCAGTAACCCTGAGGCAGATGCCATCCAATGTACATGGCGTAAGTGATGGCGCCCGCGAGTCCGGTCTTGATTCCCTGCCTCAGCGAGGGGGATTGGCGGGCCCAGAAGGAAGGCGTCGGGGGCACAGACGTTTGCTGCAGTGGCGGCGAAGAATTTGCAGAGACCATGCGGGGGATTATATTCGCGAGAGGCGGGGCAGTTGCCTTATACGATCCAGCCGCCGCCGACCACAATCTCGCCGTCATAGAAGACGGCCG
>JBELAE010000413.1:0-4753 GCA_049509155.1 Candidatus Sulfotelmatobacter sp. | reverse complement strand
GAGACCAGCACCGGGTCGGTGTACTTCGTTTTGTCGATGGAAAACAGGCCGCCAAAGCCGCCAATCTCGCTCAGCACGCCCCGGGTAAAAGTCTTGTGCGCCAGATACTTGATGCGCTGCTTGGTGCGGTTGGCGCGGCTGATGTCCACACCGGCATCGGCGTAGGTAATCGGCGTCGGGCTGGGTGTGGGAGTCTTGGCCACAGATTTCTTCCGTGCGTTGCGCAATCCTTGCGTGGGGTCAGTGCCGGGTGACGCGGCGACAAACTAAGGCCGCTCATTGTAGCACGTTCAACGCGCCGGCTTGAGAGAGCGGCAGCTGGGTTGGGAATGCCGAATGGATTTCGAACAGGTTCCGATTCAGCCAAACAGATTCCAATTCAGCGGTGGGGACACTTCTCCGCATTCCGCGGGCGCGCACGCCCGTTCGCCAACGCGGGCCTGGACTAGTGGGAAATGAAGTCCGAGAAAAAGTAGGCCAAAACTCCGAACAAAGCCAGGCCGGAGATCCCGTAGGCAGTGAGAACCCACGCTCCGCGGCCTTCATGTTTTCTTATGCTTGAGGTGGTAGTAGAGGACAGCTCGGAATCAACAGATGAGACGACAGGGGCCCGATCTTCCATGCAAAACCTCCGACGGAAAGATCGTGGCGCAAGTACATTATGCGTCACGCCTGCCTCGCGTCATGGCGAAGGCAGGAATATCTAAGCGGAATCTTACCCCGGATTTGGGCTCTTCGAACATAAAAATGTGACGGGCGTCACAATCGAATGTGCAACCTTCTCGCGTCACTGCGGTCCCTGTAACTGCCTGTTCTGCATGGACTTCCGGTAACGGTAGAGCTTGAGAGGCAAGGATTCTTATCAGGGCATCGCTTCACAGGCTGCGGAAAGACCCAGAAAACTGTGGGGCAACGTGGAAGAGCAGCGCTTCAGCGCCGCGTAAAGCGCTCGGTATCTACGCGGGCTTCAGCCCCGGTGGGTCGCATTCTGTGCCCCCACCGGATTTTCCGCTGCTCCGCCCGCCCCGCGCACACGCCCTCACCGCCGCATGGGATAATGACTAGGTTCGCCCAAACCTTATGCGCAATCGTTGCCTCGCTCTCCTCTTTGTATGTCTGCTGACCGTCGGCGCAAGTTCCCAGCAACCCGGCCAAACGCAGCCGGGATCGGCGCCTCAAGCCAGAGATTCCAGCACGCCAAGCCAATCCACCAAGCCCGGCACAACATCAGCCGCGAGTGCCGCAGAAAAAGCCGCCGATGCGGCGAAGGCCGAAGCCAAGGCTCCGGACTATCCGCAGGAGTCCTTCGTCATCGAGCAGATGCACTCGCATTACCGCTTCGAAGCTGACGGCACTGGACGCAAAGAAACCACGGCCCGTATCCGAGTGCAAAGCGAAGCCGGAGTGCAGCAGTGGGGACAACTGCAGGAGGGCTACAACTCCGCCAACGAGCGCGTCGAAATTCCCTACGTGCGCGTCCTGCAACAAGACGGCACCGTGGTCAAGGCGGGCGACGATGCCGTGCAGGACCTGAGCGCGCCCATCGAGCGCGAGGCTCCCGTCTACACCGATTACCGGCAGAAGCACATCACGGTGCCCGGCCTGCGTCCCGGCGACGTGCTGGAGTACGACATGGTCACCGTGATTCACACGCCGCTGGCCGCCGGACAGTTCTGGACGGAGTACGAATTCGACAAGGCCAACATCACTCTGGATGAAACCGTCGACGTCGATGTGCCCGCAGGCCGCAATCTGAAGCTGAAATGCAAGCCAGGGATGGATCCCAAGATCACCGAAGCCGACGGCCGCCGCATCTACCACTGGTCGAGTTCGCATCTCGAGCGCGAAGACGATGCCACCAAGGCCAAAGAAGATAAGAAGAAAAAGAAGCATCGCGACGACGACCGGCCCGATATCCAACTCACCACCTTCGAAACCTGGGAGCAGATTGGCCGCTGGTACGCGGGCCTCGAAAAAGATCGCCGCGCGCCCACAGCCGACGTCCGCGCCAAGGCGCAGGAGTTAACGAAGGGCCTGAACACGGATCTCGAAAAGACTGAAGCCCTCTACGATTTTGTCGCGAAGAACTTTCGCTACGTCAGCCTGTCACTGGGCGTCGGCCGCTACCAGCCGCACGCGGCCTCCGATGTGCTTCACGACCAGTATGGCGACTGCAAAGATAAGCACACGTTGCTGGCGTCGTTGCTCGAGGCTGAGGGCCTGCACGCCGACTCCGTGCTGATCAATTCCAGCCGCAAACTCGATCCCGACGTTCCTTCACCTTCGCAGTTCGATCACGTCATCACCATGTTGCCGACGGGCAAGGCAGGTGAGCACGGAGATAAGAAGGAAGAAATCTGGATGGACACGACCTCCGAGGTCGCGCCTTTTCGCCTGCTATCGTATTCGCTCCGCAAGAAACAGGCGCTGGTAATTCCTCCGGCCGACCCGCCGTCGAACGTAGCTCCCCATCTCGAAGAGACGCCCGAGGATACTCCCGTGCCCGACCTCGAGGCCTCGGAGATCACGGGCAAGGTCAACGACATCGGCAAACTCGAAGCTCACGTCCACTACGAATTTCGCGGGGACGAGGAATTGCTGCTGCGTTCGGTGTTTCGCCGCGTGCCGCAAGCCAACTGGCAACGCGTCGTCGAGAACATAAACTCTGGCCTGGGCGGCGACGTCAGCAACCTCAAGGTGAGCGATCCGGCGGCGACCCGCGAGATGTTCACGCTTTCCTACGATGTGTCCAAGGTGAATTTCCTCGACTGGTCGAAGAAGAAAACGGACATTGCTCTCCCGCTGGTGCAGTTCAATTTGCCCGATGTCGATAGCGACGACACTGACGCCGATGCCGACCCCCTTAAGCTGGGTCCGAAAGCCGAATACTCCTACAAGATCACACTGGAGTTGCCCGCCAAATACACCGCCCACGCGCCGCTGGCTTTCTCGTTGAAACGCGACTACGCCGAATATCTTGCGACCTACACGGTTGAAGGCGATGTCTTCACCGCGGGCCGCAAGCTCACTTTGCACGAGGACGAACTCCCCGTATCGCGCGCGTCGGATTACGAATCGTTCCGCCGCGCCGTGGCCTCAGACCTGGCACAGCGCCTGTCGATCGAAAGCTCAGTGGCCGGAGTCCCGGTCCCGCCCGCCGACATGAAGGCCGACGACCTGGTCGACAGTGCCCGCGCCGCCGCGGAAAATGGCAACTTCGCCGTCGCCATTGCGCTCTTGAAGCGGGCGACGGAGGTCGACCCCAAAAACAAATTCGCGTGGAACAATCTGGGCCTCATCTACCTGCAGATGCGCGAGAGCGATCAGGCGATTGCCGCTTTCCAGAAGCAGATTGAAGTGAATCCTTACGACGAGTTTGCCTACAACAACCTCGGCCGCGTGTATTGGAACGACCGCAAGTATGACGATGCAGTGAAGGCCTTCAACAAACAACTGGAAAACAATCCGCTCGACAAGTTCGCCCACGCCAACCTCGGGCAGATGTACGCCGAGTGGCATAAATACGATCTTGCCGTGGCGGAACTCGAAAAAGCCGTGGCGGTCACGCCCGACAGTGCTCCAGGCAGCGCCGAATTGCAGGTGAGCCTGGGCGACGCCTATCTGAATCTCGGGCAGGACGACAAAGCCCTGGCCAGCTTCGATCACGCCGTAGAACTTTCTCCCACGCCGCTGATCTGGAACAACATCGCCTACCAGCTCTCACTGAAAGATTCGCACCTCGACCGTGCCCAGCAGTATGCCGAGTCTGCGGTTTCAGCCACGGCCGCCGCACTGCGCAACGTTTCACTCGACCGCCTCTCCAACAACGACTTGCCTCTGGTTCGCTCGCTGATCGCCTATTGGGACACGTTGGGCTGGGTACACTTCGGCGAAGGCGATCTTAACAAGGCTGAAAAATATGTGGCAGCCGCCTGGGCGCTAGGCCATCACGGCGAAGTGGGCGACCATCTCGGCCAGATTTACCAGAAGCTCGGCGACAAGGATAAAGCTGATAAAGAAAATAAAGATAAAGATAAAAATAAAGATAAAGATAAAGATAAAGATAAGGACCGCGCCCTCCGCACCTACGCGCTGTCGATGAACGGCCTGCGCCCCACTCCCGAAACCCGCGGCCGCTTGGCTGTGCTGGCTGGAGGAGACGCCAAAGTCGACGCGCTCGTGACTCGCTACAAAGCCGAACTCGATCGCCTCAGCACCATCGACCTGGGCAAAGCCAAGCAAACCGGCAACGCCGATTTCTTCGTCCTGTTAAGTGGCGGCGGAGGCGCAGCCGCAAAAGTCGACAGCGTGAAATTTGTCAGCGGAGACGAAAAGCTGAAGTCATTCACCGACGCCCTCAAAGCCGCCGACTACCACCTCACCTTCCCCGACGACACGCCCGTAAAAGTCTTCCGCCGCGGCACGCTCTCCTGCGCCATCACCACCGGCAAGTGCGAGTTCGACCTGGTGCTGCCGGATGATGTGCGCTCGGTGGACTGAAGCGACGCCGAATAGAGTCGACGAGTTAATAGGCGGGGTATGAGTCGTGCGGTTCAGGAACTCCTAATGGGAGCCGCCTGTCTGCTTTGACAACCATTGTTCTGCCGCGACAAGTGCGGCATCGTTTTCTTCAGCCGGACGCCTTTCCGGCGCGGGCAGTTCTTCGTCGGGATCTAGTCCGTCCGGATAGAGCTTGCCGGTGCGGTCAGCCTCGATCGCCTCGCACAGAAACAACGCAGACCCATCCGAGAAC
>JBELAE010000412.1:0-4774 GCA_049509155.1 Candidatus Sulfotelmatobacter sp. | reverse complement strand
TCGCGCATGCACAACCCCGACGCCGAGACGCTTCTGCGCCGCCAGCGCGCGTTCGGATACAGCGACGAAGATTTGCGCATGATTCTCGGCCCCATGGCTACAAAAGGCGAAGAGCCGATTGGATCCATGGGCACCGACACGCCGCTGGCATGTCTCTCCGACAAGCCGCAGTCGTTGTTCAATTACTTTAAGCAATTGTTTGCGCAGGTCACCAATCCGCCCATCGATCCCATCCGCGAAGAGATGGTCATGTCGCTCATCAGCTACATCGGCAGCGAGCGCAATATTCTGGACGAGGCGCCCGAAAACTGCCACATGCTGAAGCTGGCGCATCCGCTGCTCTCCAACCGCGAACTGGAAAAACTACGCCGGGTATCGAATCGCGACCTGCTGGCGACGACTCTGCCCGCTCTGTTCCGCGCCAGCGACGGCGAAGCCGGACTCAAACGCGCCCTCGACGAACTGTGCCAGAGAGCTTCGCTGGCCGTGAAGGCTGGCTATTCACTGATGATCCTCTCCGATCGCGGCGTGAACAAAGACTATGCTCCCATCCCCTGCCTGCTGGCGCTGGCGGCCGTTCATAATTTACTGGTGCGCGAAGAAACGCGAACCCAGGTAGCGCTGATCACCGAATCCGGCGAGCCGCGCGAAGTCATGCACTTCGCATTGCTCAGCGGCTACGGAGCCAGTGCGATTAATCCCTACCTCGCGCTCGAAAGCGTTGAAAACCTAGCGCGGCGCGGAGAGCTTGGCGACGACATCACCCCCGAACTCGCAGTCAAGCACTTCATGAAAGCCATCAAGAAAGGTCTGCTGAAAACCTTTTCGAAGATGGGCATTTCCACACTGCAAAGTTATCAGGGCGCGCAGGTCTTCGAAGCCATTGGGCTGAACAAAGAGTTGATCGACGCATATTTTGCCGGCACCACCTCGCGCATCGAAGGCATCGGACTCCCGGTACTCGCCGCTGAAGCCCAACTGAAACACGAGTACGCGTTCCGTCCGCTCACCGAGTTCGAAACTGAACTGGCGGTCGGCGGCAGCTATCACCAACGCGTGAACGGCGAATATCACCTGCTCAACCCGCAAACCATCAGCAAGCTGCAACAGGCCGTAAGACAAGATAGCTTCAAGACATTCCGGGAATACACCGACCTCATCGACAACCAGAACGCGCACCTCTGTACGCTGCGCGGTCTGATAAAGTTCAAAAAGAGCGAGCAGCCGGTTCTTCTTGAAGAGGTCGAGCCCGCCAAAGAAATCGTCAAGCGCTTCACCACCGGTGCCATGTCGTTCGGGTCGATCAGCAAGGAAGCTCACGAAACGCTCGCCATCGCCATGAACCGCATCGGCGGCAAGTCGAACACGGGCGAGGGCGGAGAAGACGAAGCACGTTTCACGCCCGACTCGAACGGCGACTTGCGGCGCAGCGCCGTCAAGCAGGTAGCCTCGGCGCGTTTCGGCGTGACCGCCAACTATCTCGTCAATGCCGACGAATTGCAAATCAAAATGGCGCAAGGCGCGAAACCCGGCGAGGGCGGCCAGCTCCCCGGCCATAAAGTCGACGAGGTGATCGCGCGACTGCGGCATTCGATCCCGGGCGTTGGCCTGATCTCGCCGCCGCCGCACCACGACATTTATTCCATTGAAGACCTCGCGCAACTGATCTACGACCTGAAAAACGTGAACCCGCAGGCGCGCATTGCCGTGAAACTTGTCGCGGAAGTTGGCGTCGGCACGGTCGCGGCAGGCGTGGCCAAAGCGCACGCCGACGTAGTCCTCATCAGCGGCGACACCGGCGGCACCGGCGCATCTCCTCTGAGTTCGATTAAGCATGCGGGCATTCCGTGGGAGCTGGGTTTGGCGGAAACGCAGCAGGTGCTCCTGTTGAACGATTTACGCGGCCGCATCCGCGTGCAGACCGACGGCAAACTGCAAACCGGCCGCGATGTCGCCATCGCTGCGCTGCTGGGCGCCGAAGAATTCGGCTTTGCCACCACGCCGCTGATTGCGATGGGCTGCATCATGATGCGCAAGTGCCATCTCAACACCTGCTCGGTGGGCATCGCCACGCAAGATCCGGTGCTGCGACAGCAATTCAAAGGGCAGCCCGAGCACGTCATCAATTTCTTTTTCTTCATCGCCGAGCAGTTGCGCCAGTACATGGCCGATCTCGGTTTCCGCACCGTCGATGAAATGGTCGGCCGTGTCGACATGCTCGACGTGGAGCCGGCCGTCGATCACTGGAAAGATCACTGGAAAGCCAAGGGCCTCGATTTCTCTGCGATCCTCTACAACCCGCCCACGCCCTCGCGGGTCGCTCGCCGCCGCGTGCAAGCGCAGGATCACGGATTAGAGCAGGCGCTCGATCACAAGATTCTTCTGCAAGTGCACGACACGCTCACAACTCTTGCACCGATCGAAGTGAAGTTTCCCGTGCGCAACATTCACCGCTCGGTCGGCTCCATGCTCAGCGGTGATATCGCCCGCCGTTACGGCTCTGCCGGCTTGCTCGACGACACAATCCGCATTCACCTGACGGGCTCGGCAGGTCAGAGTCTGGGCGCGTTCCTGGCCAAAGGAGTCACGCTCTCGCTGGAGGGTGAAGCCAACGACTACGTTGGCAAGGGACTGTCCGGCGGCCGCATCATTGTGTATCCGCCGCGTGCCTCCGGTTTTGCGCCCGAAGAAAATATTCTGATCGGAAACGTAGCCCTCTATGGCGCGACCAGCGGAGAAGCCTTCTTCAACGGAGTTGCCGGCGAACGCTTCGCCGTCCGCAATTCCGGCGCAACCGCGGTCGTCGAAGGCGTTGGTGATCATGGTTGCGAGTACATGACCAACGGCATCGTGCTGGTGCTCGGCTCCTGCGGCAGAAATTTCGCTGCCGGCATGAGCGGCGGCGCTGCCTATGTGTTTGATGAGCGCGGAGACTTCACCGAGCGGCGTTGTAATCTGGACTCGGTTGATCTCGAGCCTTTGCTCGAGGAGTCAGATATACAGATCGTCAGAGATCTTCTGCTGAGCCACGTTGAACTGACCGCCAGCCGTCGCGCCAAATGGATTCTCGACAACTGGCGCGACGTGGCTTCCCGCTTCATTAAGGTTTTTCCACACGAATTCAAACGTGTGCTGGGCATGAACCGCAGCGAGCACGCCTACATCCCGGCTCCGCCCTTCGGGGTGCTCGCGCAATCGGAGCCGCCGCATGCTGAGCAGGTGCAGCATGGGCAGGTGTTGCATGGGCAGGTGCAACTTGGGTAAGACGACCGGCTTCATGGATTACTCGCGCGAACTTGCTCCGCGCCGGCCCGTCGCCGAACGGGTCAACGACTGGTTCGAAATTTACCAGGATTTCCCCGAAGAAAAACTTCGCACCCAGGGCGCACGCTGCATGGATTGCGGCGTGCCGTTCTGCCAGACCGGCTGTCCCGTCAGCAATCTCATTCCCGACTGGAACGATCTGGTCTATCACGGCCGCTGGAAGGATGCGGTTCGCCAGTTGCACGCCACCAATAATTTCCCCGAGTTCACTGGCCGCATCTGTCCCGCGCCCTGTGAGGCGTCCTGTGTTCTCGGCATCAACGCGCCTCCGGTCACAATCAAGCAGAACGAAAAAAACATCGTGGAGCGCGGATTCCTCGAGGGCTGGATCCACCCAGAGCCGGCAAGACTTCGCACGGGAAAGAAAGTCGCCATCGTCGGTTCCGGCCCTGCCGGCCTCGCAGCGGCGCAACAACTCTGCCGCGCCGGCCATGCGGTTTCGGTGTATGAAAAAAATGACCGCATCGGCGGCCTGCTTCGCTACGGGATTCCCGAGTTCAAACTGGAAAAGCACATCATCGATCGCCGCCTCGAGCAGATGTCCGCCGAAGGCGTGAAGTTCGTCACCAACGCCGAGGTAGGCAGCAAGATTCCAGTCGACGATTTGCGCCGCGATTTCGACGCCATCGTGCTGGCCGGGGGCTCCGAGCATCCACGTGATTTGAAAATCCCGGGCCGCGAGCTGAAAGGAATTCACTACGCCATGGAATTCCTGCCGCAGCAGAACAAGCGCTGCCACGGCGACGCGCTCGATCCTGCCGCCGACATCCTCGCCACCGGCAAACGCGTGGTCATCATCGGGGGCGGCGATACCGGCGCTGACTGCCTGGGCACGGTCCATCGCCAGAAGCCGATTTCGGTGCATCAATTCGAAATCATGCCGAAGCCGCCCGACGAGCGTTCGCCCCTAACCCCGTGGCCGCTATGGCCGATGCAGTTGCGCATCGAGGGTGCTCACGAAGAAGGCGGCGTGCGCGACTGGAGCATCGCCACCACAAAATTCACTGGCGACGAAAACGGTCAAGCTCAAGCTAACGTCCGGCAACTTCACGCTGTTAGGGTTGGCCCTCCTCCGAAGTTCGACCCCATTCCCGGCACCGAGTTCACCATGGATGCTGACCTCATCCTCATTGCCATGGGATTTCTCGGCCCCGTGCGCCCCGGAATGATCGAACAACTGGGAGTTCAACTCGACAACCGCGGCAACGTCGCCACTGACCCGAACTACATGTCGTCCGTCCCCGGAGTGTTCGCCGCCGGCGACATGCGCCGCGGCCAGTCGCTGGTGGTGTGGGCAATCTCGGAAGGCCGCAAAGCCGCCGCCAGCGTTGATGCCTATCTGAAGTCGCTGGATGCACGCACGCCCGCTACCCAGGTTGCCTCAGCGCGGCCCATTGCATTCTGATCGCGACGAAAGAAACATCATTAACCACGAAGGACACGAAGGTCC
>JBELAE010000411.1:0-4791 GCA_049509155.1 Candidatus Sulfotelmatobacter sp. | reverse complement strand
CTGCGGGACTGCAGGTGTGACTTCAGGTAGGACTTCGGTTTCACAGCGGACCCCGCCTTTACTTTCATGAAGTTGGAATGGTCCTGGCTTGAGTTTACGCCTGCTCAGCCAGACCTGCTAAGATTTCGCTGCCGCTGAAAAGGTTGACTGCAATCGACATGTCGAGCCTTATCCGGCCCCGGTTCGTGCCACAACCGCAAAGTGTTGCAAGAGAGCAGTCTTTACCCGTTCCTACATGGGAGGTTCCGCCTGCTCTTTGATCCTTAAGGCGGATCCTTAAAGCGGATCCTTGAAGCCGAACCGGTGCTAAAATTTCGGTAATAGCATTTTGGCGGTGTCCCCCGAAGTCCGATTGCTGGGAGGAGTGGTTATGAGCACAGGATGGAGATTCAACAAGGCTGCCTGCGTATTGGTTCTGGGCGCGGCCGTCCTGTGCCCGGGCGTCGCGAGTTCTACCGACACCGCATCCGCGCAGACTCATCGCAAAGCGAAAAAACCGCCGGCACCGCTGCCTGATTTACCTTCCGGGCCGACCGGGCCGGTGCCGGCGATACCGCTGGATTCGATGGCCCCAGTGCCTCCGCAAGTGAGTTATCAGAACGAGCAGCTGACCATCGTGGCTCCGAACTCAACCTTGGGCGACATTTTACGTGCCGTAAGAAAACAGACTGGAGCAGAGATTGAAATTCCCTCGGCTCCGGAACGAGTCGTAACCCATCTGGGACCGGGGCCGGCGCGGGAAGTTGTGGCCGAACTGCTGAACGGATCGCGGTTTAACTACGTGCTGCTGGGGTCCGCAGCGAACGATGCCTTGCTGACCCGCGTGGTGCTGGTGGCAAAAACGGGAGGAGACAGCGTGAATCCCCCGAGCGGCCCGGCCGTTGCCGAACAAAAACCACCCAATTCGGCGCAGCAAGACGCAGCAGCCGCGAATGACGCCGAAGCCGCGGATGACACGGACCCTGCCGCGGACGAGGCGGCAGCCGAAGCGGAGCAGCCGGCAACCCCACCGCCAGACCAGCCTGGCGTGAAGTCGCCTCAGGAAATGCTGCAGGAGATGCAGCAGCGGCAATTACAACTCCAGCAGCAGCAGCAACCGGGGCAACCGCCCATTCCGGGCGCGGCCTTTCCGGGCGGGCGACCGCCGCTGACACCGCAGACGCCGCCAGATCAACAATAAAACCGCATCGGCAATTTAAAAAGCTGCCTGACAACTATTCGGTCGACCTGAGTAAGTGGCTTTTTGCCCACCGCGCGCTTTCGCCGACAGACTCGTCTTCGTCGGCTGCGAGACGATCGAGCAGAGGAAGGAATTCCGGGTTGCCGCTGTTGCCCATCGCGATGGCGGCGTTGCGGCGAAGGCCGGAGCGCTTGGTGCGGCGGATGGGCGATCCGCGGAAGGTTTCGCGAAACTCGTCTACGGACATTTCCGCCAGCCACGCCAGCGCGGGATTCACCAGGCCGGGGCGAGGCTCAAATTCAGCCACAGTCGAGGCCGGAGCTTTGCGGTTCCACGGGCAAACGTCCTGACAAATATCGCAGCCGAAGACGTGGTGGCCTATGCCGACGCGCAAATCCTCCGGGATCGATCCGCGCTTTTCGATGGTGAGATACGCGATGCACTTATTGGAATCGAGCTGGTAGGGCGCGAGAATCGCATCCGTCGGGCAGGCTTCGATGCACCGCGTGCAACTGCCGCAGCGGTCGGGAGCCGGCAGGTCGGGCGCGAGTTCGAGCGAAGTGAGGATCACACCCAGAAAGAGCCACGAGCCTTTTTTCTGATTGATGAGGCAGGTGTTCTTGCCGGTCCAGCCCACGCCCGCATACTTCGCATAGACGCGTTCGACGATCGGTCCGGTGTCGACGTAGCTGCGGGTGGTGAGAGCCGGTTGGTCTTCCCGATCCGGTTGGTCTTCCCGATAAAGCTCGGCGGGCAGCGCCCGGTGCAGCGCGGCTTCCACCTGCTTCAGGCGGCGCAGGACGGCGTCGTGGTAATCCTCGCGGCTCCAGGCATAGCGCGAGATCCATCCGCGAGTTGGCTCGTGGACTTCGGTCGAGTACGGCTGGTCCGTGTTGTAGTTGATGGCGCAAACCACCACGCTTCGAGCCCAGGGGGCGACGCGAGCCAGCGATGCCCGTTTGAGATCGCCCTGATCGTCGCGGGCTTCAAGGTATTTCATTTCGCCGGCATGGCCAGCGGCAATCCATTCGGGAAAATGTTTGAGTTCAGCAGCGTCGGCGGCAGGAGCGATTCCAACGAGGTCGAAGCCGGCCTGCTCGGCAGCGCGCTTGACGACCGCCTTCACGTCGTTGATCTGATTCGCTAACAATCGACCTCTTCCTTTCTCATTGGCTTGTCATCCCGAGCAAAGCGAGGGACCCGGGTTCTCGCCTGCGCGACAGTTTTTGATCGTGCGAGCAAACACCCAGATCCCTCGCTTGGTTCGGGATGACAATTCCGTTGAGATGACAGTCGCAGGCGATGATCGCCGCTTCCCAAAGTGGAACTGCACTTCACACAATCGCCACATTTCTGTTGCCTTCTCTCCGTCAGGGTATAAGACTTCTCGCTACAGAGTCACGCACCATCCTGCGCGTTCTCCGAAATCGGCAACCCAAAATCTGAACCCAAAGGAGAAAAACATTGAAGCCACAAATTACTCACGCGCAACTCTCCACAACTCAGATATCCGTCATCAACGAGAGCACCGTTCTGGCCGATGCTGATGTTACCCCGGTCGTTGTAGCCTTGCAGCAGCAAGTCACCAACGACTTCCGCCCCATCTGGGGTATAGACGCCGAACTCCAAATGATTTCCCAAGGGACGCAAGCGCCCAGCGGAACCTGGCAGTTGGTAATTCTCGACGACTCCGATCAAGCCGGAGCGCTCGGCTACCATGACCTGACTCCGGACAGCCTGCCTCTGGGCAAGGTCTTCGCCGCCAGCGATCTAAAGGCCGGCACTTCGTGGTCCGTTACGGCGAGCCACGAACTGCTGGAGATGCTGGCGGATCCGAACATCAATCTGACCGCATTCGTGCAGAACGCGAATACGAGCGGCACACTCTACGCCTACGAAGTCTGCGACGCCTGCGAAGATGACAGCTTCGGCTACCAGATCAACAACATTCTGGTTTCGGACTTCGTCTATCCGGCATGGTTCGAGAGCTTTCGGGCGCAGGGGTCGACGCAATTCGACCACCAGAATCAGATCCAGAAGCCACTGGACCTGCTGGCCGGAGGTTACATCGGAGTATTCAGCGTGAGCGACGGCTCCGGCTGGCAGCAGCAAACCGCGGAAAAGATTCCCTTGAACACGCGGCAACGAGGCCACGTGGGGTCACGTCGCGAACGCCGCGCCGTCTCTCGGAACCAGTGGCTCCCCAGCCTGCCCCAGCGCAAGATCGTCAACAACGCGCAGCAATATCGGCAGCACCTGCAGACAATCTTGCGGCGCAAGGAAGCTGCCTGAATGGTCTGTAGTTCCTCCCCCGTCGGGCCCCGCGCCAGCGGGGCCCTTTTTTTAGCCGAAGAAGCTTCGCATTTTCCGCGGCACGACTTTCGCCGTCCCTGCTGACAACGACTCGCTTCCGCGTTATGCTCCAACCATGCGCACCGGAAAGTTCAGCTCCATCCTTCTAAGCATCCTGTTCTTCGTCTTCGCCACCTGTGCTCTGTGCGCACAACAGGGCACGGCGCCGGCATCGTCGAAGGACACTTTGACGCTGCTGAACGATTCGGATCACAAATCATTGGTGCTGTCGGCGGCGGACCTGAAAGCCCTTTCGCACATCTCATTGACTACCCACAATTCGCACACCAACGCAGACGAAACGTATTCGGGCGTTCGCCTATCTGACTTGCTTGCCAAGATTGGAGCTCCGACTGGCAATGATCTTCGCGGCAAAGCGCTCGCCAACTATGTCGTCGTGACGGGTTCTGACGGCTACAAGGCCGTGCTGGCTCTCGGAGAAGTCGATTCCAGCTTTCATCCGGGAGAAGTTCTAGTCGCCGATACGATGGACGGAAAGCCCTTGGACGCGCACTCCGGCCCGTTCAAGCTGGTGGTCAGCGAAGACAAGCGCCCTGCCAGGTCGGTGCGGAATTTGGTTTCGATTGAATTGAAAGAAGCGCAGTGAGCCGCAAATCCGTGTGCGCTACACGCCGAGTTTCTTGACTTCCTCGTTGTAATACTTGCGGTAGAGGATGTCCCACTCCTGCGAGCCTTCGAGGATCGTGCGCTTCTGGCTTTCGATCTTCTGGCGTGCGGAGGTGTCGATTCTCGCTTCCTGCATGAGCAGGTCTTCAAGAATCTTGCGGGTTTCCTGGCGGATGGTGTTGGGGTCTTCGATGAACTCAACTTCGTCCATCTGCTTGAGCACGTCGGAAACGGCCCGGGCCAGCACGTTGACTTTGTCGCGGCTGAGTCTCACAGCACCGCCTTGTACTTGCGCACCAGTTCGGTCTTCACTTTGCGGAACATTTCCTGGTAGTTGGCGCCAGTCTTGTTCATTTCGTCGGAGTAGGCTTCTAGGATGACGCGCACTTCGTCGTTGATGCGATCCTCGAGCGAAAGTTCATCGGCCAGCGCGGCGTTCACCCGCTCGGTCACAGCGGGAACCGCCGAGGTCTCGATGAACTTGCCGGCAATCAGTTTCTTGGTGACTTCGCGGGCCAGATAGCCCACATATTCTCTGGAAAAAAGCATGTGTGGATTGGGTGTCCTGCGTGCGACGCTTTGTCTTTATGAATCAGAAAGTGTAACACACGAGAAGGCCGAGCGGAGGCCGG
>JBELAE010000410.1:0-4796 GCA_049509155.1 Candidatus Sulfotelmatobacter sp. | reverse complement strand
CTGCCGCCTTGGCTACGGCGCGCATGGTGAGCGCCCCTTCCCCACCGCGCGCCCACAACCGCGAGGCCGCGTCGAGAATGCGATGTTCCAGTTCTGGGTCGGGATGCCGGGGCACGAACGCCTCCAAGAATTCGTGAAAATAATTACTTGCACTGCGTATTGTTAACGCTGTATACTATACGTATAGCTAGAACTGATGGCCTCGCAGGGTGGGTCCCGCCGGAACCGTGGCAGTGGCAGTCCTCCCAATACGGTTCCCGGGACCCGCCTGCGTTTACCCCCAAAGAGAGTTGAGGAGTTGTAAATAATGGTGTCCGGAACAAAAAAACAGATTGATATTGCCCGTCTCAAAGCTGACCTTGCAGCGGCCAGCGTGGAATTGTTAAGCGCGCAATGCGCCGCCGACCGGGTTCGCCTCCAGTATTCTCCGCAGGACGTGGTGGCATTTGGAGAGCGGCGCGCATTACGGCGAGCCATCACCTCGGCCGAGGCCCTGCACAGCTTTTTTTCCCAAATCGAAGCCCAGATCAACCGCGACGAAAGCACGAACGGATAAGGCGAACTCCCGCCGTAGCCGCCATTCTTTCCCCACCGACGCAGTGGCAATAAAGAGGCGAAGCCTGCGGTCGCAAAGTCCGGAGAACAGACTTACTTCTCCACCTTACTTCTCCACCCGGATGAATTCGCCCGAGGAAGCATTGACCGCAACCGTCAGCTTGGCTCCCTCGCGGGCGGCTCCGTAGATGACGTGCCAGATCAACTCATTGGTATTGTGGTTCCAGTCGCAAACGTAGATGACCGGCGTGTCGGGCGCCTTCTCCAGAATCTTGTCACCACCGTGTTTCTGCGCGGTGGCGAAAGCCTGGTCCGAATCGATTTTGAGGAAGGCCATGTCAAATACCTGGGTCGACGAATTGGTCGGACTGTAACTGTCTTCGGTGCCCGGATTCACTCCGCGTTCGGGCGCACCGTTGGCTGCGCTCCCGGACCAGCTAAAACTTTTCTCCGAACGCTGGGCCGGCGAAGCGAAACTGCATCGCCACAGGGCCCACTTTCCGTCCTGTCCGTTGCCGTCGCTGGTCGCCGTTGACTCGATACGGTAAGGCTTCGCGTCCTGGTTCCAGTTGCGCGCCGCAATATAGAGTTTCTGGAACGCGGAACGAGCCGTGATCAGTTCAGGGCCTTTCACTTCCGGCTTAGTCTCCGCCGGCTTGTCGGAATCCGAGCATGCCGTGAGCAATGCCAGCAGGGAGATGGCGAGAACGGCAAACAAACCGGCGTGACGTCCCGCGTATAAAGTCCTGCGCCGGACGCCGCTTCGATTCCGAATGCGCCGACTTCGACTCGTGAACAAAGCCGTTCCCGGCTTTTCCGCGGCGATCGCGGTGCACTCCGTGTGGGCAAGGCTGGCCGTCTTCATGGCATCCTTCCTGTGATAACGTGGATGAGTTTTATGGTAGCGCAACATTCTAACCGAAACTGCAGAAAAGGTAAGTAACTCTCGTGGATTCCCGTCTCCAAAGACTGCAAGAAGAGATCGCGTCGGCGGTCGCCGGCCTCTCGGCCGAACAGTTAAGCTGGCATCCGCCCGGAAAGTGGTGCGCCGCTGAGATTCTAGAACACTTGTATTTGACCTACACCGGAACGGTGAAGGGATTTGAGCGCGTAATGGCAGCCGGCAAGGCCCTGGGCACGGCGCAAAGCTGGGCGCAGCGACGGCGGACGCTGGTGGTCGTGGGACTGGGGTATTTTCCCTCCGGCCGGGAAGCCCCGCCGATGGCCCGGCCGCGTGGCCTGCCGCGAGAGCAGGTGCTCGCCGAGATTGGTCCGAAGATCGCCGAGATGGATGAGATCATTGCACGCTGCGAAGAGAAAATGGGGCCGGGCGGCAAACTGCTGGACCATCCCGTTCTAGGGCCACTCACGGCAACCCAATGGCGGAAGTTTCACCTGGTGCATGGACTGCATCACGTGAAGCAGCTGCGGCGGCTGCGGCGTGGTGATCTCAACGGGACGAACTAGAAAATGCGCTGAGGCGATAACGAGCGAAATAAACTGAGCGCCGGAGCATGACTCCGGCGCTCGTTTTGTTTTCAGCGCAGCTTTTCTTACGACTCCCGTCTCACGGCTCGCGAATGGAGGATGGCGTGCCGGCTTTGCGCGCTTCTTCCTGGGTGTCTTCGAGCTTTTGCTTGGCGTCGTCGAGAGCTTTCTGCTTGTCGGCAATCTTCTGCTTGTAGTCAGCGTCCTGCTTGTCCCAGTCGCCGGAGTTGCGCAGGCGATTGCCGGCATCGGCATACATGGCCGCCGCGCGCACCTGGTATTCGCGCTGCAGTACGTCTAGCTCGCGCGCCAGCAAATCGATCTGATCCTTTTGCCCCGCAATCTTGTCGCCCCATTGCTTCCAGGCAGCTTGCTTGGTCGCTTCGTCGTCTCCGGGGTTCACCGTCAGGGGTTTCACCTCAGCCGTGGTCTTGGCATCGGTGCCGCCCGCAGCCGGAGCCGGAGCGGCAGTCGCAGTGGTAGTCGTAGTGCTATTGTCCGACTCGGCCGGCTTGGCATTGGCGGAACTGTCGCCGGACGATGGCGCGCCTACGACCGAGAGCTTGTCTTCTCGCGGCAGGTTGTCGTTGTCGAACACCTTCGGCTTCGACGAAGTTCCAGGATCCTTACGAACCTGCCGGGCATAGGCGCCCAGCGACGAGCCAGCCGAAGCGTCCTGGGCAGCCGCCGGGGCCGGAGCCTGACTTTGGGCGCCGGCTGAGAGGCCGGCCAGACTGAAGAACAACACGAGTCCAATTCCACCGCATGCGATAGGTTTCATCATTTTCACCTCTTTTTTAATGATTAAGTCAGTTCATCAAAATCAATCGGACGAGGCAGCCGCCGCCTGCGCAGCGCTCTTTCGAGTCAGGAATCCTCCAATGCTGCGATCCAGTTGCGCCGCTTCGTGGGCAATGTCGCTGGCCAGTTGCTTGGCGAGTTCAGCATCGCGGCTGTTGGCCAACTGCTGCGCGTATCCGGAAATCGTGGTCAGCGAGGTGCGCAGCTGCAGCGCCATCTCGGCGGAGATCTCGCCATGCAACTCCTGCTGCCGGCGAATGCCTTCCAGTTCGCTGAGATCGTTGATCAGGCAGGCGACGCCGAGCAAGCTGCCGTCAACCGCCGGCACGGGAGAAACCGTGATCGCGATGAAGCGCTTCTCGCCCGCCGGAGTTTCATATTCGGCTTGCGCGTCGCGCCGCTTGCAGTCCTCCTGCAGCACGGTGCGAACCTCATCTGCGAGGAAGACGACTTCCTCGTGGGCATCCGATAAATCGCCATCCGATGAGCCGCCGTCCGAGAGCGACGCAGCAGAACTGACCGCGCCGCGAAAAATGTCGTCCGCGCTCATTCCCGTGGTGGAGGCAAAACCCAGGATCGCCTTCGCGGCAGGATTCGCCGTCTTGACCAGTCCATTCGCTCCAAAGACCAGCACGCCACAGGAAAGGTTTGACAGAACCGACTGGCTGAAATTCTCGCTGGTGCGGGCGCGATGCTGCTCGGCTTTCGATTGCACTTGCAGTTCATGTTTCTGCTGCTTCAGCTGCTGGATGACCGTGTTGTAGAGGTGCAGCGGCAAAGTATCCAGCGAGGGTGAAGCGTCACCCGCAATGTCGCCTTCTTCAGTAATGCTCTTGCGCAGCCCGCGGATGAAGAGCAAGCCTAGCAGGAACGCGAACGTCGCGCAGAAAAACACGACCGCCGCTCGCAGCAAGACCGGGTTGGTCAGGATCCTCACCAGAGCCCTCCGTACCAGTGCAGAAATCGATTGCCGAAGAAAAACGCGATCATTGCCATGCTTCCGAGAAAAACGCCAAACGGCATCTGATAATTGCGGAAGACTACTTGCGCGGACTGCCATCCCCGCCGCCGGGCCGCTTGCGCATCCGCCAGCCGCTTCGTAAAACGGTGGGTGCGCTTCAACCAGACCACAAGAACCGTGGTCACGCCAAACAACGACCCCGCCAGGGACGCGGTAAAAATCGTAAAGACGGTCAGCTTGATACCCAGAAACGCGCCCACCATAGCCATCAGCTTGACGTCGCCGAAGCCCATGCCTTCCATGCCGCGCCAGCGCAGATAAGCCGCTCCCGCTCCGTAAATGAAGGACGCGCCGACAGCCGCGCCCAGCACGGAATCGAGCAGAGAAAGGATTCGCATGGAAATGTCGCCGCTGATGGGCAAGTTCACCATCCCGGGCAGGAACTGAGAAGCCAGATCATTCACCGGAACCAGCAGGCTGAAGATCAGGCCCAGCGCCAGACCGGGCAGCGTCATCGCGTCTGGCAGCAGCTTGGTTTCGGCGTCGGTGAAAATCAGGCCCAGCAGCAGAAACGCGAGCACGCAGTATTTCAGCGTGGAGAGCGTCAGCCCGAAGTACCAGTAACAAGCCAGGAACAGTAGGCCAGTGATCAACTCAATCATCAGGTAACGCGGGGTAATTTGGGTTTTGCAGTGGCGGCAACGCCCGCCCAGGATCAGCCAGCTCAACACCGGAAGATTGTCGTAGAAGGCAATCGGCTCCTTGCACTCGGGGCAAGCCGAACGCGGCGCAACCACCGACAATCCCCGCGGCAGGCGATAAATACACACGTTCAGAAAGCTGCCAAAGGCCAGCCCGAAGAGAAAAATCGAAGATGCGATGACGGGATCCACGTGTTTTCTGATGATCTCGATTACGATCTTACTGATGATCTCAATGATGATCTCGCAGGGAGCAGCCACCAACCCACGCCTGCGGCGCGAACTTTCCC
>JBELAE010000041.1:0-19983 GCA_049509155.1 Candidatus Sulfotelmatobacter sp. | reverse complement strand
AAACGTCAGCTTGGTCCCGTCCGGGCTCCATTCCGTAGTCTCAGGCCCGCGTCCGCCCAGCCCTCCGGGCTGAAACATCGAATCAATCGTCAGCGGCTTGACCGGCGCGGTCTGCGCCCCCGAACGTGCGGAATAGACAACGCCGAACACGAAGGCGAGCACGGCAAAATAAGTCACGAGCGAAATCTGTCTTTTCACGAAGAACCCTCACAAGAAGAAGTAACCGCAGACTCACAATTTCGCGAACGAATGAGTGTACACCGCCCGATGCCTAGAGATATTGCAACCACCAATCGCTTCGCTTTGCCTTGAGAGCGGCAAACCATCGGCACGCAAAATACAGCAGCACGATGGCGATCGCCCATATCAGGTAAAGAAGCGGGAGACTCCAGACGTAACCTTCCGGTGCCTCGGGATTGCCCATGGGATGGTTGGTGAAGAGCCATGGGCTAACGAATCCGAGCCGGATCTTCGATACCACGAGCGCGAGCGCGTGGATCAACGGGATGTGCAGCATGTAATAGAAGAACGGCACCCGCCCAAAAAGACTGATGCGTCGGGCGATCCCGCCCCCAAAGCCCTCGACCAAGGCCATCAGCGTAATGATCGGACCCAGCGTCATCAGAAGAAAAGAAAGCGACGCCGGATACTTCGTGGTGTTTAGAAAAGAAAACAAAGCCGGCATCGAGGGCTGCCCATTGCCGCTCACCACGGAGCTATGCCACGGCCGCGGATCTCCGTACAAGTTAAATCCCCGCAGCACCAGGAACAGTCCGATCGCCGAGAGCCCAATCGCAAGACAGAGTCGCTTTCTTTGCGCCGGTTCCAGGGTCACGATCTTCCCGAAGGCATAACCAGCCGCCATTACCCCGATCCACGGAATAATCGAATAGAGCACGATCAGGTTGGGGCCATCGGGGCCGAACCGGACGGGCCCGGCGAAAAAGCCGACATAGAAGATTTTCCAGAGACCGGAAAACCGGTTCTGGTCGAGACCATCGAGCAGCGTGCCCATGTGAGAATCCATCAGGTTGTGAGCTGCGACGATCACCAGGCCGATGGTACCCACCACGGGCAGCGGAAGTTTCACCAATACAGCCATCAGGATCATGCAGCACCCGATGACCCAGATCACTCCTGCCAGTTCGTAATGCATAAAATCAAAATTGAACGTCCACGCTACCCGCAGAAACGTGAGTTCGAGAAAGATGAGCCACGCCCCGCGAATCAGCAAATACCGTGACACGTCGGCATGCTTCCGGGCGTAGAGGAATATGCTCGTCCCGGCCAGGAAGATAAATGCCGGCGCACAGAAATGCGTGATCCACCGGGTGAAGAAGACTCCCGCGGTTCGCCCTCCCGCCGGAACCCCCGAAAAAACGCGCACGTGATCAATGGCCATCAGGATCATCACTGCGCCGCGGATGAGGTCGATGGACGCGACCCGGGATTTCGCCGCAGCAGAGACCGCAAGCGGAGCGGAAACGAGGCCAGCACTCATGATTTGCTCCAAATTTGCTCCAGGGCGCGGGAGCACTCCTCGGACGCGCTCCCCCAAGGAAGTCACAATATCTTCGACGCCAGCGAGCGAAAAAGGTATCCTCGACGGGGGCTTGCCGGAGGACTTTCTTCCTGCCGCAGTCATTCGACCGTGACACGATATCACGCGCTGGGAAAACCCGTGCCACGGGCCTTCCCAGAAACCGCCCACAAGCCCAAGAAACGACGTCCCCGCATGCTAGAATCAATCCATATTCAATGCTTCCTGACATCGAAAACCTGCTGAAACTGCAAGACACCGACAAGGAAATCCGCCGTCTGCAGGACGAAGTCGCCGAGTTCCCCAAGCGGGTCGCAGTCATCGAGCAGAAGCTGGCCGGCACTAAGGCTCAACTGGAAAAGGCTCAGGCTGCCGTCAAGGCTGACGAAGCCGCCCGCCGCAAGTACGACACCGCCATCGCCGATCTCCGCGGCAAGATTTCGAAGTATCGGGACCAGTCCCTGGACGTAAAGACCAACGACCAGTACAAAGCGCTGCTGCACGAAATCCAGTTTTCGGAAAAAGAAATCACCGCCAACGAAGACAAGATTCTCGAGATGATGGTCAACGCCGACGCGCGCGACAAGGAAGTCAAAGCCGCGCAGGTTGAACTGAAGGCCGAAACCGCCGAGATCGAAAAAGAAAAAGAAGAAGCCCGCCAGCTCACCGCCAAAGACGAAAAGCTGCTCGCCGAGTGGCGCGCCAAGCGCGACCAGATTCGCACCAGCGTCAACGAAGACCTGCTTCGCCACTACGAGCGCGTCTCAAAGTTTCGCGGCAGCGGCCTGTCTGAAGTCCGCGATCAGAAATGTATGGCCTGCCGCGTCATGCTCCGGCCGCAGACCTATAACGAAATTCGTTCCGGCCTGCAGACCATTATTTGCGACTCCTGCCAGCGCATTCTCTATTTCAATCCCGCCGAAGAGATGCTGGATGTAAAGCCCTCAACCACTCGCAGCAAACGCCATCATCCGAAAATCGACGCCCCGCAAGCCTGGTATTACCGCGCGGAGTTCGGCGGAATCGGCGAAGTATTTTTATGCCTGACCACGTCCCGCGGCCAGTCCAGCCGCCGCGTCTACGATGTCCATACCGGACGCCTCATCGGCGACATCCTCATTCGCGAAGGCGACTATCGCCAGGCCTTCCCCGAAGATATTACGGGCGCCATTCGCCTGAACGGCAGCTGGACCGAAGCCGAACTCGACGCCTTCGGCACCGAACTTCCCATGGTCGCTCTCGACTCGCTGCGATTCGATCTCGACCACGCCCGCCACGAAGCCGCCACCGGCTCCCACGCCAAACAGTCCGTAGCAACAGCCCCCACCGAACAAGCCGCCAGCTAACTTGATTTATGTAGGACAGCTGCCCCGGCCTGTCCGTCGAGCGAAGCTCGACTCTGTCGACCCAAGATCGAACTTCGTCGTTTAAGATTTCTTACGCATTTCAGGCGGAGGCCAAAATGGCCACAGTCGACACCTACCACATCATCGCCAAGTACTACGACGGCGCCTACGCCGCCAAGCAGGATCTCGTCGACCTTCCCTTCTACCTCGATCTCGCCGTGCAGTCTCGCGGCCCGGCTCTGGAAATTGCCTGCGGCACTGGCCGGGTCCTGCTCCCGGTTGCGCGCCAGGGAATTGAAATCTGCGGGGTCGACAATTCACTTCCGATGCTGAATGTCCTGAGCGAAAATCTCGCACGCGAGCCGCAGCCAGTCCGCGAGCGCGTCACCGTCCACGAAGGCGACATGCGCAGCTTCCGCTTGCACCGAAAATTTCCCCTGGTCATGATCCCCTTCCGCCCGATGCAGCACATGTTCACGGTTGAGGATCAGGCCGCAGCACTTAGAACCGCGGCGGCCCACCTGTCCGATGACGGAATTCTGGCATTCGACGTCTTCTATCCCAAGTTCGACATGATTTGGACCAAGGTTGGCGAAGAGATCCCCGAAATGGAGTGGAACTCCACGGCGGATCCAACAAAGCTCGTGCGCCGTTTCTTCCGCAAGGACGCCATCGATAAGATCAATCAGATTTTCAGTTTCACTTTCATTTTCCGCACCTACCGCTCCGGTGAGCTGATCCTCGAAGAAGCGGAAGCCTTTCAGCTGTGCTATTACACATACCCGCACCTGCGCGCACTGTTCCTGCTGGCCGGCCTCGAGCCTGTCGCCGAGTACGGCTCCTTCGCCAAGACTCCCCTGGACAACTCCGCCGAACAGATGATCTTCCTCTTGCGCAAATCCTGAAGAACTCTGCGGATTATGTGGGGACAGCCGCCCCCGGCTGTCCGTCGAGCGCAGCTCGACCCTGCGGACCTCTCAACAGTTATCTGCAGCTTTGCCTCGACCGCTCCCGTCCGGAATGGCCAGGCATTACCATGTCCTCATGCCCCCAAGTCCGAAACAGCCTGACATCCCCACCGTCAAGATTTCCCCCCGCGGGGCCACGCGCCTCAAAGCCGGCCACGTCTGGGTCTACCGCTCCGACATCGTTTCCGCCGACGGCGTTCTTCCCGGCTCCCTCGCCCGCATTTCCGATCATCGTGGCAAACCCCTTGGCACGGCCCTCTACTCCAGTTCCTCGCAAATCGCGATCCGTATGGTTTCTACTGATCCCGTCGCGGATTTTCCCGCGTTGCTTCGCGAGCGCGTCGCTGAAGCGATCGCCTACCGCGAGCGTCTCGTCGGCGACACCAACGCCTACCGTCTTGTCTTCAGCGAAGCCGACTTCCTCCCCGGCTTGATCGTCGACCGCTATAGCGACATTCTTTCGCTTCAGATTCTCACCCAAGCCATGGACCCCGACCCCGTGCGTCATGCCATCCTCGCGGAACTGACCACCCGCCTGCAGCCCGCTTCGATTATCGAGCGCGTCGACCCACGCGTTCGAGAGCTGGAAAGCCTTCCGCCTCGCCCCTCCGGCCTGCTGGAGGGCAACAAGACTGCGACCACTTTCTCCATGAATGGCATCCAGTTCCGCTACGACGCGTTTGAAGGCCAGAAGACCGGTGCCTTTCTCGACCAGCGCGAGAACTACGCGGCCGCCGCTCAGTACGCCCATGGCGAAGCCCTCGACGTCTTCTGCTACCAGGGCGGCTTCGCCCTTCATCTCGCGCCGCGTTGCTCGCACATCACCGGTGTCGACAGTTCCCGCCCCGCCCTGGAAGTCGCCGACCAGAACGCCGCATTGAATCAGAGTGTTCTAAATGGCAAAGAGATCGAATGGATCGAAGCCAACGCCTTCGACCTACTCAAGGACTACTCCTCCGCCGCGCGCTCTGACGAAGCTCGTCGCTACGGCACCATCGTCCTCGACCCGCCCGCCTTCGCCAAGTCCAAGCGCGATCTCGACGCCGCCCTGCGCGGCTACAAGGAACTCAATTTGCGCGCCCTCAAGATGCTGCGCCCCGGCGGAATCCTGGTTACCTGCTCCTGCTCCTACCACGTCAGCCAGTCCGAGTTCCTCGACATGCTCGCCTCAGCCGCCGCCGACACCCATCGAACGCTCCGCCTGATCGAGGTGCGCGGCCAGTCGAGAGACCACCCGATCCTCCTGAATGTCCCGGAAACGTCCTATCTGAAGTGCGTAATAGAACATGTAAGTTTATGAAAACAGGACATATTTAATAGTTGACAATATAACACTCAACTTTTATGCTTCTTTTACGCTAACTAAGCGTCTAATGGAGTGACCGCAGCCCTGAGGCAGTTCCCAGAGCCGGTCTCGAAGTTCGAACCGAGTCAAAATCACCAAATTCCGAAGGAGGATTTAACCATGGCCGTACTTACCCGTTGGGAACCGTTCCGTGAGCTTTCCACCCTGCAGGATCGCATCAACCGCGCATTCCGCGAGTCTTACAGTGGCGGAGCCCACGACGACTCCCTCACCACGTCGAGCTTTGCCCCTGCCGTTGACGTCTACGAAGACGAGCACCAGGTCACTCTGAAGATCGAAGTGCCCGGAATCGACGAGAAAGACATCGACGTCCAGGTTGAGAACAACACTCTCACCGTGCACGGCGAGCGCAAGATCGACAAGGAAGAGAAAGAGGAGAACTACCGCCGCGTGGAGCGCCAGTACGGCAGCTTCACCCGCACCTTCACTCTGCCCACGACCGTCGACACCGAGAACGTTTCGGCCACCTACGACAAAGGCGTGCTGAAGATCGCACTCCCCAAGAAAGCCGAAGCCAAGCCGAAGCAGATCAAGGTCAATGTCGGCGCGGTGAACGGAAACGAGAAGCCGATCGAAGCCAAAACCACGGAAGCCAAGGCCCCCAGCAAAGCCGCGTAAGTATTCGTGGAAGAGCGGCGCTTTAGCGCCGCGTCAGACGAAGCAAGAATGAAAGGGCTTCAGCCCCGGAGGTCGGCGGGAGGCGGCAGAAATGCCCGCCTCCCGCTATTTTTGTAACTGAGAGATTTCGTAATTGAGCAATTGAACTCCGCCGTTTTCAATTGCACAATTACTAAATTACTCAATTTCACCATGGAGTCTTATGCCCATCCGTTGGGACAAATTCACTGTTAAAGCGCAGGAAGCCGTCCAGCGCGCGAGCCAACTCGCCTCCGAGCACGGCAACCCGGAAATGCTGCCGCTGCACCTGCTCGCCGCCCTACTTGAAGACAAGGAGGGCATTGTCCCTCCTGTGCTCGAGAAAATCGGCATCGGTCCGCAAGCCGTGTTGGCCGAAGTCTACGCGCAGCTCGAAAAACTCCCCAAGGTTTCCGGCGACGCGGCCCAGGTTACATTCTCGAACGAAGTCAACAAGCTGCTCGAACAGGCTTTCAAAGAGGCCGCCAACTTCAAGGACGAATACGTCTCCACCGAGCACCTGCTGCTGGCGATCACCCAGGGCAAGCGCGACGCCGCGCAGCAAACGCTCGCCCGTCACGGCGCTACTTACGACGCGATTTTGAAGGCCCTTTCCGTGGTCCGCGGCTCGCAAAAAGTTACCGACCAGAATCCAGAAGCGAAGTTCCAGGCTTTGGACAAATACGCCCGCGATCTGACTGAGCAGGCCCGCCGTGGCAAGCTCGATCCCGTCATTGGACGCGATGAAGAAATCCGCCGCGTGATCCAGGTTCTGTCGCGCCGTACGAAAAATAATCCCGTGCTCATCGGCGAGCCCGGCGTCGGCAAAACCGCCATCGTCGAAGGCCTCGCCCAGCGAATCATTTCCGGCGATGTGCCCGAAGCGCTGAAGAACAAGCGCGTGGTCGGCCTCGATCTCGGAGCCATGCTGGCCGGCGCGAAATATCGCGGCGAGTTCGAAGACCGCCTCAAAGCTGTCCTGAAAGAAATCGAAGACTCGCAGGGACAGATCATTCTCTTCATCGACGAACTGCACACGCTGGTCGGAGCCGGAGCCGCCGAAGGCGCCATCGACGCCTCCAACATGCTCAAGCCCGCGCTGGCCCGCGGTGAGCTACGCGCCGTCGGCGCCACCACGCTGAATGAATATCGCAAGTACATCGAAAAAGATACTGCGCTCGAGCGCCGCTTCCAGATCGTCTTCGTCGGCGAACCCAACGTGGAAGACACCATTTCCATCCTTCGCGGCCTGAAGGAAAAGTATGAAGTGCATCACGGGGTGCGTATAAAAGACTCGGCCATCGTCGCGGCGGCCACGCTATCGCACCGTTACATCAGTGATCGCTTTTTGCCCGACAAAGCCATCGACCTGATTGACGAAGCCGCGTCTTCGCTGCGCATCCAAATCGATTCCCTGCCGACCGACATTGACCAACTCGATCGCAAAGCCACGCAACTTGAAATCGAAAAGCAGGCGCTGAAGAAAGAAGACGACGCGAATTCGCGGGACCGTCTTGCGGTGATCGAAAAGGAACTCGCGGAAATTCGAGAGCGAGCCAACACGCTCAAAGCGAACTGGAAAAAAGAAAAAGATCTCATCGCCCGCGTTCGCGCTTTGAAAGAGCAGATAGAAAAACTGAAAGGCGAAGAGCAGGCCGAGCTACGCAAGGGCAATAACGAACGCGTAGCCGAACTTCGCTACGGAAAGATTCCGCAAGCCGAGCAGGAACTGGCCAAACTCAGCAAGCAAATGGAGAGCCAGGGCGGCAAGCGCATGCTCAAAGAGGAAGTCGATGAAGAAGATGTAGCGCGCATCGTCTCCAAGTGGACCGGAATCCCGGTCTCGAAAATGCTCGAAGGCGAAGTAAAAAAGCTCGTCAACATGGAAGAGCGCCTGCGCCTGCGCGTCATCGGACAGGACCCGGCGCTGGAGCGTGTGGCCAACGCCATTCGTCGTTCTCGTGCTGGCTTGAGCGATCCCAAGCGTCCCATTGGTTCGTTTATTTTCCTGGGTCCAACCGGAGTCGGCAAAACCGAACTCGCGCGCGCCCTCGCCGAATTCTTGTTCGATGACGAGCACGCCCTGCTGCGCATCGACATGTCGGAGTACATGGAAAAGCATTCAGTCTCACGCCTGATTGGCGCGCCTCCCGGCTATGTCGGCTACGAAGAAGGCGGCCAGCTCACCGAGCAAGTGCGACGCCGCCCCTACGCTGTCGTGCTGTTCGACGAAATTGAAAAGGCGCATCCCGACGTCTTTAACATTCTCCTGCAAATCATGGACGACGGCCGGCTGACCGACGGCAAAGGCCGCGTCGTCGACTTTAAGAACACGATTCTGATCATGACCTCGAACATCGGCTCGCAGTTCTTGCAAGGCGAGGGCCAGCGCTCTGAGCAGCAATTCGAACAGGCGTCGCAGCAGGTCTTGACCGCATTGCACGCGCATTTCAAACCCGAGTTCCTGAACCGCGTCGACGATATCATCGTCTTCCGCCCGCTCGGCAAAGAGCAGTTGGTGCGGATCATTGAGCTGCGCCTGGAAGATGTTCGCCGCCTGCTCGCCGATCGCAAAATTTCGCTCGAGCTGACCGACGCGGCGAAAGAGCTTCTGTTCGCCCAGGGCTACGACCCGAATTTCGGCGCACGCCCGCTGAAGCGCGCGATCCAGAAGCTGGTGCAGGATCCGCTCGCGCTGAAGATCCTCGACGGCGAGGTCCTTCACGGCGATCACGTTATCGCCGACTCCGACAAGAAGGCCGGAAAGATGAAGCTCGAAGTCAGCCCACGCGTCGGCGAGAAGGAACCCGCGAAGGCAAAGCGCTAACAGAAGTGAAAATCTGGGTGCCCCACTTCTCGCGTGTCATTTGCGCGAGAAGTGGGGATTTTCGACAGAGCGAAGTCGAAGGTCCGCTTGAAGGTGTTGCTACAGCGTCGGTGATTTCCCGGCGAACGCATCAATCACTGCCGGCGCTTGTGCCAGATACCAAGCCGTGGCGGCGCGCAGTGCAATCTGTAATCCGTACCAAAACATGGGCACGCCTAGCTCGGCCGTCGAAATCTTAGGCACCAGCCACGCGACTCCCACGACCATGACCAGCATCGCGGCCCAGCGCGCCCAATTGTGCAGACGAAATAGTCCCCAACCAACCAGCGCCCAGCCAGCGCCAACCAGCAACGCCATGTACGGTCCGGCGAGTTCCAGTCCGTACATAAGCTGCGCTCCACTCATCAGCGAGATCGCGTTGGGCGCGACCCACTTCACCACGCCGATGGTCCACAGATACAGCGCGGCCAAACCAAACACTACCGAAATGGCCGTCACACCTGAAGGCCGCATGAAGTAGAGACTAGCAAAACCAAGCCACGGAACTCACGGATCTTCCTGAAGGAGCCTTTTAAGAATTATCCGCGTCGATCCGTGTAAATCCGTGGCAAGGGAGCTCGCTGTGGCACACTACTTGCATGCACCGGCTCACGCTTGGCGATTTCGAACTCAGCGTTTTCTCCGATGGAACTTACCCTCTCGATGGCGGTGCGTTTTTCGGCGTTGTGCCCAAGGTTATGTGGTCGCGCAAGGTTGAGGCCGACGAAAAGAATTACGTTACCGCCGGGCTCAACTCGCTCGTCATTCGCGCGGACAGGCCGCGCAATGGAAAGCAGACGATTCTGGTCGAAACCGGCATGGGAAACAAACTCTCGTCGCGCATGGCCAAGTTCTACGGGCAGCCGGCGCAGTTGCTCGACAATCTCGCCGCGGGCGGCATCGCGCCCGATGACATTGATATCGTCATCAACTCGCACCTCCATTTTGACCACTGCGGATGGAACACCGTGCGCGACAAGAACGGTAAGTTTGTGGCAACCTTTCCGCGCGCGAAATATTACGCGCCCGAGGGCGAGTGGCAATATGCGCGACATCCCAGCGAACGCGACGCCATCAGTTTCATTTCCGAAAACTACGACCCGCTGGTCGAAAGCGGGCAAATGACTTTGCTCAAGGGCGGCGAGGAAATAGTCCCCGGCATCTCGGTGAAGACATTTCCCGGCCACACGGCGCACATGCAGGCCGTGATTATTCGCGGCGGAGGCGACGGGAAAACTGCGAGGGAGGATGCAACGTGGAAGGGCACGGCTTCAGCCGTGCCGCCTGATACAAGCTACGCCGGGGCTTCAGCCCCCGCGGCAACCACCGCCTGCTACATCTCCGACCTGATTCCCACCACGGCGCACATCGACCTCACCTGGGGCATGGGCTTCGACCTGTATCCGCTGCAGACCCTCGAGAGCAAGAAGCACTACTACGCCCAGGCGGTCCCAGAAAAGTGGCTGACCGTATTCACGCACGACCCGAAAACACCCTGGGCGTATGTGGAGAAAGATGAGTTAGGAAAAATGGTTGCAAGAAAAGTATAAGACGCCCACGATCGCAAGTCCCTCCAGACGGTTCGTATCACGTTCAATTCGTTTTCCCGGCAACACCTGGGTTAGCCAGCAGCATCTGGATTCTGTCACCTTGGTTTTGTGACGAAAGGCGCCAGTGCGTCGGCATTCTGAGAAAACTTAAAGCGAGGCTTAACATGAAACGATTCGCAGCAGTTGGAACCATCTGTGCCGCATTGCTTTTCGCGGGAATGATCCCCGTCCTTGCCCAGGACGACCACCGCGATGATAAAGATGCTCGACAGGGAGAAAAGCGCGACGAGCATGCCCGTCGCATCGACGACGAACATTTTCGCGCGCATTTTGGCCGCGAACACCACTTCGCGGTCCGTCACGTCGAGGTCGTGGGAGGCCGGCCCCACTTCGCCTACGGCGGCTACAATTTCGAAATTGCGGAGCCTTGGCCGGCGGGCTGGGCTTACACAGACAACTGTTACATCGACTTCGTCGATGGCGGGTATTTTCTGTTTAACCTGAAGCACCCCGGAGTGCGGGTCGCAGTCACCGTGCTTCCCTGAGGGAGGCGCCGCATAAGGCTGCTTTGGCGCGCGCCGCGGTGGCGGCGCGTGCCATTTTAATCAGCAGGACGCACCTTTTGTGAAGTCTTTAGTCTCCGCGGGCGAGCGTCTGCCCCGAACTCGCGGAAGCGGCTCCGGCGACACATAACCTCGCCTCGAAGAATTCCTCAACACGCCCGAGAATCTCAACCGCGCTCTTCGATTCGTAGATCGCCTTGCGCAGCCCCGCGCCGCCTGGGACTCCGTGGGTAAACCAGCTGGCAAACTGCTTCATCTTGCCGACGGCGTCAGGGAGTTCTTCTTCAATCAGCATCTGGAAGTAGGTGCGGATCATCTGGTAACGGTCGGCTTCGCTGGGGGAGTCGTAGCATTGTGTGGGATGTGCGCAATACTGTTCGATCTGGCGGAAGATCCACGGGTTCGACGGCGCCGTCCGCCCGATCATAACCGCGTCGCATCCGGTTTGCGTGACCATGGCGCAGGCGTCTTCGGGGCTGCGGATGTCGCCGTTGCCGATCACCGGAATCTTCACCGCATCTTTGATGGCGGCAATCCACTCCCAGCGGGCGTTGCCGCTGTAACCCATTTCGCGGGTGCGGGCGTGCAGCGCAACCGCAGCCAGCCCGCAACTCTCGGCCATGCGGGCCAGTTCCACGCAGACGATCTCTTCATCGTTCCATCCGGCGCGGAATTTTACGGTGAAGGGAATCGTCACTGCGGCGCGCACAGCTTCGAATATTTTTCCAATTGCCGGCAGATCGCGCAGCAGGCCCGAGCCGCCGTTGCACTTGACGACTTTTTTCGCGGGGCAGCCCAGATTCAAATCGACCAGGTCGAAGCCCAACCCCTCGACCAGGCGCGCAGCCTCGGCCATCACACCAGGATCGCTGCCGAAAAGCTGCGCCGAGATGGGGTGCTCGTCTTCGTAGAAGTGAAGATAGCGCTTCGCCTTCTGATCCTTTTTTCGAAGAACGCCATCGGCCGAAGTGAACTCGGTCATGATGAGCCCGCATCCACCAAGGTTGCGGATGAAACGGCGGAAGACGGTGTCGGTGACACCGGCCATGGGCGCGAGCACGGTCGCAGGGGAGATGCTCACGTTTCCGATAGTGAGGCTCGAGGGGACTGGCTTGAGTGGCACTGCCTCGCGACCAGAAGGGTCGGCCCCACGCGAGTTATCCCAGAACTTCTTCATGGCCCTTAGAGAATGTCCCTCAGCGGCTAAAGCCGCGATGAATTCTTGCGCTAACGGCACGACCGAAAGTCGTGCCCTTCCCGTGCGTGCCGTCCCCAGCTTCGCCGCAGTCCGCGCCGAACGCAGCTCTTGTTTATTATTCTACCTGCGGTTACAAAACAAAGCCCCCGCCAAAGCGAGGGCTCGATTTCTGGTTTATCCGTGCGAATCCGTGTAAATCCGTGGCGAAAGTTACTTCGCCGGAGTCGCGGGCGTTTCCTTCTTGGCGTATTTACGCCGGAAGCGCTCCACGCGGCCGGCAGTGTCCATCAGTTTCTGTTTGCCGGTGAAGAAGGGATGGCACGCCGCACAAATTTCGACGCCGATGTCGCCCTTATGGGTCGACCGCGTCACAAACGCGTTGCCGCACGCGCAATGCACGCGCACTTCGTTGTATGCAGGATGAATAGCCGGTTTCATAGCGGTCCTAACCTCGATTCAGATCATTAGATTCTACCGGATATGGCCGGGATTCAGCAATCCCCGCAGAGCTCTCAGCTGTCAGCGATCAGCTCTCAGCTTTCAGCAAACGCGATCGAATCAGCTGCTTTCCGGGCTGACGTCTGAGAGCTGACGGCTGATAGCTGATCAGCTTCCCTCAGAATCGAAACAAATAGCTGGCTTTCACGAAAAACTGCCGGCTGTCGTTGATGTAGCCCCGCGGCGTCTGGAACACCCCGACGTTCGGCTCCACATTCAGGTTCTGCAGATCGCTGTTATAGCCCAAGTAAATCGCCGTCCCAGGATGCACGAGGTAGGTAACCAGGAAGTCGGCGTTGAACTCTTTTGCGGTCGGCAGATAGGTGTAGGGTGAGCCGACGCCCGGCGTCCCCGCCAGCAGCCCGTTGTATTGCAGGATAACCCGCGCCGAGAGTTGCGGGGTGAACTGCCAGTTCCACTTACTGCGCAGGATGTGGTCGTTGAAAATTCCCCGGCCTGCGCCCGGAAATTGCGCCTCTTCGAAGAGATAGGCGCTGTTCGTCGCGCGCAGCCGTTCGAACAGGTAAGTGTTCTCGATTTTCAAGGGCTTAATCGGTCGAAACGTCAGGCTGGCCGCCGCGGTGTCCTGTCGCGCGAGAAAAGGCAGGTTGTACGGCGTGGGCGGAGCCGGCGGAGCGTCGGGCGAGGCGACAAAATTCGCGCTGTCTCCCCAGTAATAGCTCGCGGCAATCGTAGCCTTCTTGAAGTAGCCGGTCTGAAACGTCGCTCCGCCTTCGTGCTCGTGATAATCCTGATTGCCCGGATTCGGCCCCGAACAGTACACAGTAAACCCCAGAAAGCAGAAATCCTGCGGACGCAGCCGCTCGCGGAACTCTTCGTACGGCTTCAGAATAATGACGGTCTGTCCCTGGCCTCGAATCACGAAATAGGGCGCGTAGAAAGTGTCGAGCCGCAACCCAGTGTGATCGAAGTCGTAGCGAACATTGACGGACGGCCCCCAGCTCGTAACCCATCCTTTCTTCGGCCGAAAGCGGTAGTGCACGTCCTGCGTGGTCTCGCGAATGTCAACGCGATTGATAAACCCCGGAATGGTTACAAATCCCGGGGTCACATCGTTGTAGAGTCCTTCATAGATGAAGTGCAGGCCGTCTCGGCGCAAATCGAGCTTCTCGGCCGGGCCTGCGTAATAGTTGCCGTTGCCCACGTTCCCTGAACTGAGCGGGTAGAGATTGGCTTCGCAGTTGAGGTTGAGGTTGCTCGAACTGGTGACAGCCTGGCCTTCGAGCGTCCAGTTGGGGTTAAGCTTCAGATCGGTATCGACGCCGCCGATGCGGTTGAATTCACCGGTTGTCGGACATTCCCAGTCGGTGTAGATGGCGCCAACGCTCGACTGCCCGAAAATATCGCGGCTCACGCGCGCGATCGTGAAGTAGGAACGCATGCCCGAGAACTGGCTGTAGTCGGGCACAGCCAGACCGGGGCTGCGATCGTCCGTCGACATCACACCCACCGAGTACGGTCCATCCTTCCCGGTGAGGCGGATTCCGGCCGAAGGGTCGCCAATGCTGCGTGTAAACATCAGGTCCATCGGCGTGCGGAAGAAGTCCTCGTTCTCGAGAAAGAACGGACGCTTTTCAGGAAAGTAAACCGCATAGCGCTGGTTCACCGTAATCTGCGGGTCTTCGGACTCGACCTGACTGAAGTCCGGGTTCGCGGTCATGTCGACAACAAAGTGGTCATGGATGACGAACTTCGCGTCCATACCCGGCTGACCCTGCACGTCGGCATGCTGAAAATAAGGGTTGGTGGGATCGCGCGTGTCGAGCGCACGAAACCCGCGCAGCAGCCCGTACGGAATCAGTTCGATGCTATGACTCGGCGAGATTCCCTCCAGGCCATAGAGCGTCGCAGCCTGGCCGAGCCTGCCTTGTATCCTGCGCGTAACGTGCGGCCAGAAAGAATCTTCATTCCTGCGCTGGATGCCGCGATACAAAATGATTCCCCACACCTGCTGCTCGGTGGGCGGAAATCTCAGGCTCTTGAACGGAATAGCGAGCCAAACGACATAACCTCGGTCGGTCACTTTGCCGCGCGAGTTCCAGACGGTATCAAACGAAGTGTCGAAATTCCCGTTCACTTCGCTGCGTGAAGCCTCGGTCCAGATAGCATCCCACTGCACGCCCAGCGGCGTGGTTTGAAAAGCGTAGGCGCGGCGGCGGTCGTGGAACGTGTCGAGCATGACCTCGACCTGGTCGTCGTCGTACACATCTTCGCGGCGCGACATGCGCGCCCGCACCTGCCCGGGATCGTCGAAACACACGAACACCACATAAAGATTTTTCTGGTCGTAACCCAGGTAGGCTTCGGTCGGCTCAGAAACCGCTTCGCCATCGTGCGGATTGCGCTGGCTGAAGCCGGTAACCTTGGTCATTTCGAGCGCAATCTCTCCCTCCGGCTTCATGCCGAGAAAGTCTTCCAGAGCCGGAGGCCGCTGCAGCCGCGGGATTGTCAGCGCAGGAGGCCCCAACTGCGCCGGGGCAGACTGTGGTTGCGACTGGACCGCTTGTGGCGGGACGCTGGTTTGCGCGACACCGCAGGGGGAAGTTGCCGCCAGCGACAAAGCCGCAGCAGTCAAGAACCTCCGCCGTATCTTGAGTAGAAGACCCAGATCCCGCTCCAGATGCAGACACCGTCCCTCGCCCACCAGCGCAAGGAGGAATCGAGCAAGATACACCAAGAGAGGGTCAGACAAAACAGGAAAATAATGTTTGTGAGGATTACCGAACGAGATGCTTGCCCCTTATGTCTCGAAAAGCGACCGAGGCAGCTGGGACTGTCGAATAATGGACATCAAGGTTCCAGTTTTCAGCTCTGAATGATTAGGAACCGGAACCGTGATCGTGGAAGCTTCCAATCTCTTCTGCATGACGACATGGCTGCCGCGTTGCCGCACCTCGATGAAGCCATGCCGCGCGAGGATAGTGCAAACCTCGCGTCCGGAAAGAACCCGAAGTTTAACCAACCTCGACCTCAAGCCGCGTCACAAACACTTCGGAGTGTCGTCGCCGCTCGATCTCCGTTGGATCAGCCGTCTCGAAGAAAAGTTCGACCGCCTCCTGCAAATTATCCCGAGCGCCCTCGATGGTGTCGCCTTGGCTCGCGATGTCGAGTTCGGGACAAAGCCCTACGTACCCGTTCCCCTCGCGCTCAATGATCGCCGTGAGTTGTTGCGTGTGCTTCATCGGGCCCATCCCTCGCTTCATTCTAGAACAGCTTTCTAAAACAACGAACTCTGCCTTCGCGTCGGCGTAATCCCGAAATACTCATACGCCAGCTGCGTGGCCACGCGCCCGCGCGGAGTGCGGTTCAGAAATCCGGCCTGCATCAGGAACGGCTCGTAGATTTCTTCGATCGCGTCCGGCTCTTCGGCCAGCACCGCGGCCAGCGTGTTCACCCCGACTGGCCCGCCCTGATATTTCTCGATGATGGTCAGCAGCAGCCGCCGGTCGACTTCATCGAATCCGTACCGATCGACTTCCAGCATCTCGAGCGCAGCCTTCGCCGTAGGCTCATCAATCTTGCCCGCCCCCCGCACCTGCGCGTAGTCCCGCACGCGTCGCAACAGCCGGTTCGCAATTCTCGGCGTGCCCCGGGACCGTCCGGCAATTTCTTTCGCGCCCGCGTCGTCAACCTCAACACCGATAATCTCCGCCGACCGCTCCACAATCACCTGCAAATCCTCCGGAGTATAAAACTCGAGCCGCAGCATGATGCCGAACCGCGACCGCAGCGGCGCCGAAATCAATCCTGCCCGCGTGGTCGCGCCCACGAACGTAAACGGCTTCACTTCCAGCGTGTGCGTGCGCGCCGAAGGCCCCTGGCCGATAATAATGTCGAGCTTGTAATCCTCCAGCGCGGAATAGAGCAGCTCTTCCAGCACCGGCTGCAGGCGATGGATTTCATCGATGAACAGCACCTGCTTATCCTGCATGTTGGTGATGATCGCGGTCAGATCACCCTTGATCTGCAGCAGCGGCGCCGCCGTCGGCTGAAAATGCACACCTAACTCGTTGGCGATAATATTAGCCAGCGTCGTCTTGCCCAGGCCGGGCGGCCCGTAGAGCAGCACGTGGTCCATGGCCTCGCCGCGCGAGCGCGCCGCCTCAATCGCCACCGCCAGATTCTCTTTGACTTTTTTCTGCCCGATAAACTCAGCCAACCGCTGCGGCCGCAGCTTCAGCTCAAACGAGGAATCGTCCTCTACCGGCGCGGCCGAGACCAGCCGCTCACGATTCTGGTTGAGGTCGAGATTGTTCTTCGCAGTAGCCACTCGCCGGATGTTACCACGAAAAGTCCTGCTAACCGGGAAGGCAAGAAAGCCTTGTCATCTCGAGCGGAGTGAGGCAATAACCGAACGCAGTCGAGAGACCTGCTGCACTCTCCGGTCGTGCATCTCTCTAGTGCGACCTACTTCGGATACCACTCCAGCAACCGGACCTCAATCCCCGTCCCTTCCAGTCCTTTCTGAAAGACCGTAAGGTCGGACCCGCGATAATGGTACGGAATCACAATCTTCGGATGAAACGCTTTCACCGCCTCCGCAGCTTCTTCCGGCGGCATGGTGTAGGGCAGGTTCATGCACACAAACGCCACGTCGATGTTCTTGAGCGCCCGCATCTCAGGAATGCCTTCGGTATCGCCCGAGAAATAAAAGCGCTTGCCGCCGTAAGTAAGCACATACCCATTGCCGCGTCCCTTGTCGTGAAAAAGTTTTCCCGGAGCGGGACCACGTTTCAGGTTGTACGCAGGGATCGCCTCAATCGTCCATCCGCCCCACGTTTTCGTTTCCCCGTTAGCGATGGGCTTGCCGGAGGTCACGGTCTGGACAACGGCCGGCGCAGCGAAAATCTCCGTGTCCGCCTTGCTGATGTCTTTAATGGAGTCGGGGTCCATGTGGTCCGGGTGAATGTCGGTAATTAGAATCAGGTCGGCCTTGGGCAGTCCCGCCAACTTCGCGGGCTTCGCCGGATCGAGATAAATCGTCTTCCCGCCCGCCTCGATCAGCGTGCTGGCGTGGTAGAGCGGCGTAATCTTGACCGGCCCGGCGGATGTCGCAAAAGTTTGTGTCTGAGCCGCCACCTGCGCAAGCGGCGCCAGCAGGGATATAAAAGCGGAAACCGAGACAATAGCAACCGGGATTGTTCTCATAAGGAGCCTCAATCTTAATTTCCAGAAAACTATACGCGAACCGCACTCGGAAATGAAGTGAACCTACTTTTGTTCCACCAGCCGCCCGTCCTGAAATTCGAAAATCTTCTTCTCTCCGGAAGGCAGCGTGACAGTGGTCTGGCGCACATTCGCTCCGTCTAATTCATATTCATAGTGATAGACTTCGCCATCCGCGAGCTTCTGCTCTGAGACTCGTCCCCAGAAATATTTGTTCTCCAGAAGAACATGCCAATCCGCGTCAAGAACCGCCGTGACTAACCACGGATCATTGGCTGCTCCCGGCATAAGCCGCTGGTACTCGAACCGATACAGCACGCGGGACCCGTCACTCACCGTCTCGACATGCCCACCTCGGTCGTAGGAATAACTGCGGACGTGGCCCGCGTCGTCCTGGGCTTCAACAATTCGATCGGAGGAGTCGTACTGGAAGCTGATCGTGCGTCCGCTCGGCGAGATCAGCTTCTCCAGGTTTCGCGCCTTATTTCTGATGAGTCGAATGCGGTCACCCTTTGCATCCGCGATCTCAGTCGCGGCGCCTTGCGCAAAATTCTTCGCGTTGTAGGCTTCCGGAAAATAGATTTTCCAGCCATCACGCAAGGTCATCGTCCAGCCATTTCCATTCCACGCCGTAATGGCCCTATAGAACTCCGATGACGCGAGATCGTATCGGAAAACCGCATCCGCGTATCCTGTGCCCTTCGACACGCGGGGCATATAAAGACGATTGCCATCCTCTAAATTCAATACCTGATAGGTGTACGGAAATCTCGTGCCCGTCGGACAAATGTCATAAGGATGATTCGTCCCAACCCCAAACGCATGACTCTCCGGGTCCCAGGCATAGTAAGTTCGCGTGAGCGATAAAGGCATGACGTCAGAAACAAAGAGATCCGTCTGCAGCACTTTGAAATTCCCGTTGCGAAGGTTAACCACGAATTCGTTCACCGGCGCATCATGCTTCACCGTCGGCTTCACCATCGAGATAGAAGTCTTGAACCGGATCCGGCCGCCGTCAGCAATTGGAGAAATCACCAACCACGGCTGAGACCCATCCCACGCCGGAGGCGAATCCGTGAACGGCAGCAACTCGACTTTCACCGGACCCGGCGGCCGCTTCCACAAAAACAGAAACTCAGAACAACCCAGCAAACCCAGCACCAGCGCCCACTTCCACAGCGGTGGATGCCAAAACCTGCCCTTCCCGCCACCCTCCACAACCGCCTCCGAATGTCGTCGAAAAACAAAGGGCGGCGCGACAGGCCGCCCACCAACTGAGAACCGGGAACTGAGAACTACTCGTCCTCTTCCTTCACCTCGCCACGCTCCGCCTTCGCCTTCTCGATAATCTTTTCCTGCAGTTGCCCCGGCACCAGGTCATAGTGATGCATTTCCATGTTGAAGCTGCCGCGCCCCTGCGTCATCGACGTCAGCTCGACGCCATAAGTCAGCATTTCAGCCATCGGCACTTCGGCCTTCACCACGGTGTTGCCGCCCTTGTTGTCCATGCCCTGGATGCGGCCGCGGCGGCTATTCAAGTCGCCCATAATCGATCCGGCAAAATCGTCGGGCACCGTGATTTCAACCGCCATGATGGGCTCGAGCAGCGTGGGCTTGGCCACTTCCATCGCTTTCTTGAATGCAATGCGGCCCGCCATCTGGAACGACAGATCGTTCGAATCCACATCGTGATACGACCCGTCATAGAGCACCACGCGAAAATCCACCACGGGAAATCCCGCCAGATAGCCACGCGCCGCCGCGTCGCGAATTCCTTTTTCCACTGGCGGAATGTAGTTCTTCGGAATCGCGCCGCCAAAAATATCATTCACGAACTCGAACTCGCCACCCCGCGGAAGTGGTTCCATCCTGATCTTGCAGTCGCCGTATTGCCCGTGCCCACCCGTCTGTTTCTTGTGCCGCCCCTGTACGTCGGCCTTGGCGCGAATCGTTTCACGATACGGCACCTTGGGCGCCTTCAAAACCACTTCCGTGTGATAGCGCTTCTTCAGCTTCGAGACAATCACTTCAATGTGCTGCTGGCCCGTTCCCGCGATCAGGAATTCCTTGGTCTGCGGATCGCGGAAGAAACGCAGCATGCCATCTTCTTCCATCAGCTTATGGATGCCCGGCCCCAGCTTGTCTTCATCAGCGCGGCTCTTGGGTTCAATGGCAAACGTAATGGCCGGCTCCGGCAGCTTCACCCGCGGATACTGAATCGGCGCCGCCTTATCGCCCAGCGTGTCGCCGGTCAGCGTGTCTTTC
>JBELAE010000409.1:0-4810 GCA_049509155.1 Candidatus Sulfotelmatobacter sp. | reverse complement strand
GGCCAGTTCGAGAAACAGCGCCAGATCTTTTTCGCGTGCGAACTTCAGCATGAAATGCCGCAGGGGAGGCGTGCCCTGCTCAATCGCCGCCCAGGCATCGATCTGGCCGCCTTGAAAGGGGACGACCGCCTGTTGATAAATCTGCGCGCCCACCGGCTGCATCAGGAAATAGGTCAGCACCAGCGACAGGCCGATCAAGGTCTGGTTGCTGGGCGCGGTCTGCGTGCCGAGCGCCTGGCGCAGGAAGTGAAAGACCACCAGCAGCCGGGCAAACGGAGTCAGCGCCACCACCAGCGCGGGCAGCAGGGTGAGCAGGGTCAGCAGAACGACGATGTTCCAGGGCACCGAGCCGCTGGCTCCGGCGGGTCCGGCCCAGTTGAGCCCGGGCGCGCCATGGGGCTTAACCTCCGCCCATGCCGTGGTGGCCGGCAGCAACAGCAGTGCGGATGTGGCGACGACCGGCAAACCTTTGAGCCAGCTCACAGTGGCAACCCCTCGGAGATTCCGTCAGCCAGGCGGTGCGGCGGAGGGTTCTCGTCTTTCTCGTTCTCTTGCTCTCTCTTGTCTTTTTTTTCTTTTTTGTCTCCCTCGTTCTTTTCGTCATTACTGGATTGGGCATTTCCCAGCTGGGCCAGCAGCACCAGCGACGCCGAAGTTCCCCCCACCAGGAAGCGGCTGCGCTCAAACTCGACCACGGCCACGAAACGGTGCTCGCCGAGCGGAAGACTCTCGCACAGCCGCAGACGGCGCGGCCGGCGCTGACTGATTTGCCGGAACTGTTTCCACCAGGTGCGCGCGCGCTGCCAGGTGCCAGACTTTTCTCGGGACGAGGCAGCGCCGCCATCGTTGCATTCGCTCGCCGCCGCTCGGCTCCAGATGGTTTTACTCATGAGGGCATCGCCCCAGCTGGCTGCGCTCTTCATGCCAGCTCCGTCAGGCGCACTGCCAGGTGGTTGCCAGCACCCTCAAACTCAGCCCAGCCAATCAGGGTTCCGTTGATGCGCAGTGGAATGTCGCGGGCCAGCCGCCAGTTGGTTCCGACGACCGAGCCCGGCCGGAGCGCCAGAAAGTCGGCCACCTTGAAGCCGGGCAGCGGAAGGTCAACTGTCAGCTGACAAGCGAGGCCCAGCAGTGGCCGCCAGCGGACCTCCGCGTTTTCCTGTTCCGCGTTCTGGGCCTGAGTTTCCGGCCCGGCCGCTGCCCGCGGCTTCTCGGCGGCTGCCGGGGACATGGCCCGCGCTGTGGCTGACATATTCTTGATTCCTCGCTTCTGCGCTCAGCGCAGGATCGGACTAGTGTTAGCCGGAAACTGGCGTTGGATCGAAACTAATGTTGGCTAGAAACTAGCGTTGGATCGAAACTAGCGTTGGATCAGAAACTCCGTGAAATAGACTTCCTCGACTCCCAGCTGTGGGATTCGCTCCTGCAGCGCGTGCAGCAGGTCTGCCTTCAGCTTGGTCTTGCCGGCCGCAGTCATCAAGTCGTTGACCTTGGCCTCGGCCAGCACGCCCAGAATGGCGTCGCGCACTTGCCCGACCGGAGCCAGTTCTTCCCCGTGCTTGGCTACCTGATTCAGGCCGAGATCGATGCCCACCCGCAAGTAGGAGCGCTGGTCGGCGTCGGCCAGGTTCAGGACGAAGGTTTCCAGATGCAGCGTCGACCGCACCCGGGGAGCCGCGCTGGCGGCCGCATCGCTTCCCTGGTTAACCCAAAACCAGATGCCAGCTGCACCCAGACTCAAGATGGCAATGACGACAACAAGCCTGCCGGTTTTTGACTTTGATTTTGATTTTGACTCTGACTTTAGCGTTTTCTGTTCTTCTCCCGGCATGCACTTCGGAAAAGCAATTCGGAGTCCGCGGGAGAAAACTAAAGGGAGGGGACAAGTCCTGCTCCGACGTCGCGCTTCGCCCTTGGAATCAACACGTCGACAGATGAGTGGTCAGACCGGGGAATAATAGAATCTCATCAGTGATGAGCGCTTCCGGTGGACGTGGGCCGGTTCTCATTAAGAATCTTTCACGTCAAGGCGGCCCCGGCAAAAAGTTTCTGCCGGAGCCGCCTTGCGGGTCGGTGCGCACGGATCCTAGAGGTTCAGGAGCGCACTGTTTTTCCGTTCTTGTTGCCGCGCTTACTGTTTCATCGCAATCGTGTCCTGAGTAATCTGATCGAAGGTAGTCACGGCTTTAGCGTCGGCTTCATAGCCGCGCTGCGCGACGATCAGGTTCGCGAACTCGGTGGCGATGTCGACGTTGGACAACTCGAGGGCTCCGCCCGAGATGGTTCCGAGTCCTCCAGTACCGGGCACGCCGTTTACCGCCGCGCCGGAGGCCAGGGTTGGGCTGTAGTTGGTATTGCCATCGAGCTGCAGGCCGTCGGGATTGGCGAAGTTGGCCAGCGCCAATTGGCCCAGGGCGGCGGTTTGGCCGTTGCTGAACGAGCCGGCGATGGTGCCGTCGGACCCGATGCTGAAGCTCACCAGCGAACCGCTCCCGGATCCGTCCTGCGAGGTCGCCGAGGTGCTGCTGGGGGCGCCCACTTGAGTCAGAAGCGGGGTTGCGCCGTTATAGAGGTCCCAGGTGAAGGTCAGGTTGGCGGCGCCGTCGGCCAGTCCGGTGGCCGTAATCCCGGTCACATTGGCGGCGGGTGTGAGCAAGTTGCCGCTGCTGTTAAAGGTCAGAGCCCCGGTTTTCAGCACCACTGGATTGCCGGTGGCTCCCACATCTGCGGCGGGAATGGTGATGTTGTACGTCCAAGCCAGCGGCCCGGTGTTGGTGTAGGTGAAGGTAAGGGTATGGCTGGCGCCGAGTGAGTCGTAGACGGTGACGGGCGTCGAGAAGGTGTCGCCTACGTTCGCGGCAGCGTTCAGATTGGTGGTCATCTGCACGTTGGCGGTTGGGGTAGGCGGGCTGAGTGTGCCCAAGCCTAACTGCAGGGGCGCGATGCCGGCGCCGGTATTGACCACGCCATTCACAGCTGGGTAGCCCAAGACCTGCTGCCCATCGGAGGTGACGAGGTTGTTGTTGGCGTCCAGCGAGAAATCGCCGGCGCGAGTGTAATCAATGGCGCCCGTGCTGTTTTGCACCACGAAAAATCCCGAGCCCTGGATGGCGGCATCGGTGGGCACGCCGGTGGATGAGATGCTGCCCTGAGTGAACAAGGCAGGCATCGAGCTGACCTGGGTGCCGGCTCCGAGCTGGATGGGATCTCCGGATCCGGTGGTTCCCAGGTTCTGATAGAACAGGTCGCTGAACAACACGCCGGTATCTTTGTAGCCGGTGGTGTTCTGGTTGGAGAGGTTGTTGGCGATGGCTGACAGCGCGGTCGACTCGGCGGTCAGTCCGGAAAGAGGAACGGAAAAATTTGCCATTTAGAACACTCCTTGGAGGCTGGAATTGAGCATGGATGCTGCTGGTGATGCTGCGAGTGAGGTGAAATTCGAAATGGCGGCCTGAGCCGCGCGGGCAGCCGAGGAAACCATCGAAGAAGCTGCTGCGGACGAAACCGGATCCGCCGGAGCGAACGGACTGCTGCTGGGGGAAGAGGTTGCAGCGGTAGAAGCCGGGCCCGCACTCGGGCTCGCCGATGCGGACGTTCCTGATGTCCCCGAAGTGCCCGACGTTCCCGTTCCTGACATTCCTGACGATCCGGTCGAACCTGTCGCCGTTTGCAGGATCTGTTCGATCTGGGTCACTTCGCTGAGCTCGCTGAACTGGGCCAGTTGTCCGACGAAGGTCGAGGGATCGAGCGGATCGAGCGGATCCTGATTTTGCAATTGCGCCACCAGCAGCTGCAGAAACATATTGTTCAGGCTTTGCGATGTGGGCAGCCCGGAGCTGGTCGTCGTCGTCGTCCCGCCCGTCGAGGGTGGCGTGGGAAGAATCGGTGTTGTACTCAAGCAAATCCTCCTTCTGAGCGAGAATCTCTTAGGCAAGCATCTTTGTTAAGCAAGCGAGAATCTTCGTTAAGCACGAATCTTTGTTAAGCAAGAATGTTCAGGCCAATGCCGCCTCCGGGCCTCAACCCTGCTGCCGGCTCGTTGGATTCGGCGCCCGTCGCCTCCGCTGACGGAGTCAGCGGGGCGACTGGGCGGGAAGCGAACGAACGCGGCTGGCCGTCGCCTCCCGACGACATCTGGCTGGAGAATCCAAATCCCGGCGAGGGCTGATGGAAGCTCACCTGGTTCAACTGCAGGTTCTGCTGTTGCAGCGTGTTGGCAATGCCGGGAAGGTCGTTTGAAAGCAGGGAGCGCAAGTCGCCTTTCTCGCTGCCGATAACCACTCCCACATCGTTGGCGTGAACCACGGCTCGCACTTCCACGTTGCCAAAGGCCGAGGTGTTCAGCGCGATCCGCATTTCCGACTGCGCGGCCTGATTGACGGTAGCCTGATTGACGATCTGGGCCGTCTGTACCGGTCCGCCGCCCGGATTCACCGGAAACTCTCCGCTGGCGGGCAGGGTCGATGGCGGACCAGAGCTCGCCGGGCCAGAGTTTGCGGGGCCGGAGTTTAAAAGACCGCTGCCGCCCGGCGGCTGGGCGGAGCCGGGAGTCGCAGGCGGGCCGGCCATTCCCGGTAGCGCGGCGAGGGTCGCTGCCTGCGTTGCCGGACCGGCGACGGCTGGCGCAGGGGTCGCTGCTGTTGACGATGCTGCTGCTGCCGGAAAACCGACCGTCGGGGTTGCGGCCGTTCCCTTGTGCGGAGAAGAAGAAGAAAGAGAAGAATCTGCCGAGTCGTCACCGGAGGTGTCCGGTGGCGACGACTGGTTGTCGGCTGCGCTGGTTGCCGTCACCGCTTGCGTCGCGAGAGGG
>JBELAE010000408.1:0-4828 GCA_049509155.1 Candidatus Sulfotelmatobacter sp. | reverse complement strand
GGCATTTCACATCGGGGCGATCGCTGCGCTCTTCTTTTTCACGTGGACGGCATTGTTTGTTGCGATGTTCCTGTGGTGGGTTTCGGGCAGCCTCGGCATCGGAATGAGTTATCACCGGCTGCTGACGCACCGCGGCTACAAGAGCCCGAAGTGGGTGGAGTATTTTCTGACGGTTTGCGCCACGCTGGCGCTTGAAGGCGGGCCGATTTTCTGGGTGGCTACGCACCGTATTCATCACCAATATTCCGATCTGGATGGCGATCCGCATTCGCCGATCGACGGCAAGTGGTGGGCGCACATGGGATGGATTCTCATGGGCAAGTCGATGCACCATGACACGACCACACTGGCGCGTTACGTTCCCGACCTGGCTAAAGACAAGTTTCATGTCTGGATTACGAAATATCATTATGTTCCGCAGGTGGTATTGGGGGTTGCGCTGTACGCCATTGGCGGGCTGCCGTGGCTGCTGTGGGGAACGTTCATGCGCACCGTGGTTGGATTGCACGCGACCTGGCTGGTGAATTCGGCGACGCACTCCTGGGGCACGCGGCGCTTCGCGACTCGCGATCTTTCCACCAATAGCTGGTGGGTTGCGCTACTGACGTTCGGCGAAGGATGGCATAACAATCATCATGCGCATCCGACGGCGGCGCAGCATGGCTTCAGGTGGTATGAAGTCGACATGAACTGGTACGGCATTTGGGCGTTGAAGACGCTCGGACTGGCCTGGGACATCAAGCGGGTGAAGTTAGACGAAGTGGAGCGCGGGCTGGTACCGACTCCGAACGGGCGGTTGATCACGGCGGCTATGCCCGAAGCGGCGGTCGCAGGCGACTAAGCAGTCTCAGATTTGGTTGAAGAAACATCTAGCCCTGGCCTTCTCGGCCGGGGCTTTTTGTTGGAGCTACAGCGCCTGAGATCGACGCTTGCGATACGCCTGAAGGCATACCCTGATACGAATCCCGAAGGCAGGTGCTGATACGAATCTCGATTTCACACACGGATGATCATTACTTCGGTGGCTTTGATCAGGGCTGCTGCGGTTTGCCCCTTCTTCAATCGCATTTCGCGGGCTGACGTCGAAGTGATGATCGATGTAATCTGCTGCCCACCGATGGAAATCTTTACTTCCGCCATCAGGCCGCTGATGCGTACTGATTCGATTCGCCCTACCAACTGATTGCGCCCGCTGACCCGGCGGACGACCTGCCCACTCTCTTTTTCGGTTTTGTCCCGAGTTTTGTACAAGAGCTTGTCCACTTCGCTCTGTGGGATGCGGTGGTGGCCTCCGGCGGTTTGAACGCTGCGAATCTTCTTCCCGTAGATCCACTGCTTGATGGTTGGAAAGCTAATGCCGAGCTGTAAGGCCGCGTCGCGCAGGTGGAGTAACTCTTCGGAACCTGCGGCGGACTTAGTGCGGCTGAGCATCGGAACGAAATCCTACCCGTAGCGCGGAGCGTGGTCAAACCACCCGCAGAAGCGATGTTAATCGTATAGATTTAGACATGGTAAACGTATTTAATGTACACTTCGATTTCTCTTCGCAATTCCTGAGATTTGGTGAGGACTGAATGCGTTCTGTTGCTTCGTCTGCCGCATTGCTCGCTTTCTGTTTTTCGTCAACATTTTGCTTGGCACAGCAGGGCACACCCGACCCCTGTACGAGCGGCCACGAGTTCGCCACCACCGACTGCGCGCTGACCTGGCACGGCGTCACGGTGTACGGTGCGTATGACGTCGGCTTCGGCTACGTCAGCCACGGCCTACCGGAAAACGGCTACAACTATGAAGGCGAATCTCTGGTCAACCGAAACGGCTATGAGCATCGCTTCCTCGTCGCACCCAACAACCTGCAGCAGACGGGTCTGGGCATCAGGGGCAAAGAAGAGTTTCTGCCGGGTTGGTCGGTTGTGTTCAACGCTTCTACGGGCATCAATCCGCAGTCCGGCCTGCTGGCCAATGCGTCGGCCACTGACACTATCAACAACGGCCTTCCGAGGAGCAGTTATTCGATCGCCATCGACGGCGCGCGCGCGGGCCAACCCTTCAATGACGAATTCTATGGTGGTATCTCATCCAAGCATTTCGGCACGCTGACCTTCGGTCGGCAGCGCTCACTGGGAACTGATGCGATGTTGCTTTACGATCCGGCGGGCGGCGCCTATGCTTTTTCCTACATCGGATATAACGGCACGATGGCCGGCGGGGGCGACACCGAGGACAGCCGTTGGGACGATGCCGTGAAGTATCGCATCACCTATGGCCCGGTTCATTTCGGCGCGATGTATAAATTCGCCGACGGTTCTGGAGGTTGCTACTCGGCCTCCGCAACCTGGACTGCCGCCAACTGTACGCCGGAATCGGCGCATAACAACGCGTTTGGATTCAACCTCGGCGGAAGCTCCGGTAAGTTCTCCGCCGACATCGTCTTCCAGCATTTCAATCAGGCGATCAGCGTATTGAATCCCTTGCTGGGGCCGCAGAGTCTGTCGGCGCCCTATCAGTCGACCACCGACAGCATCAACACAAACCCCATCAACGGAGGGCCCGGCATGGGGCCCAATCTGATCGACCCGACCGACACTGTTTATGGCATTGTGACCGACAACAACGCAATTATGGTCGCTGCCAAGTACGCGTTAGAACGGGTCAAGTTTTTCGCCGGCTACGAATACATCTGGCAGAACAACCCGTCGGACCCGTTGGGCGTCGGCGCCTCGGACCAGGGCGGTTATTTTATGAGCGGGGTCGAAGACAACAATCTTGATACGGAGAAGTTGTTGAACATCTGGTGGACGGGCGCGAAGTACACCTATCGCAGCAAAACCGATTTCACTTTCGCCTGGTATCAACAGCGGCAGAACGACTTCCGTGTTCCCCCGGCCTGCACGCCCCAAAGTTTCCGCGCTTCCTGCGCGGGTACGCTCAACGAGGGGTCGCTCTATGTGGATCATCACTTCACCAAGCGTTTCGACGGTTTTGCTGGAATTGCGTATTCCTGGGTACGCGGCGGTCTGGCCATCGCCATTCCTCACGGCCCTGGCGTTCCCTATAACTACGACAACAACCTTGCGCCGACAGTCGGTGGTCGTTTCACCTTCTGATCGCTTCCGCGCGATAGCAAGAGCCCGCCCTTCCGGGCGGGTTTTGTGTTGAGGGAGAACTTTGGCATTCTTACTTCGGCATCACTACGACTTCATCCTTCGGCATGGCGTCGAGCGTAGCCTTATCGATGCCCAGATGCGCGAGGACTAGATCCGGAGGCAGATGAGTGAGCCACTCGGAGAGCGCGAGGTCCTGGTAGAAGCTGCTTTTGAACATCTCCAGAAATTTCAGGTCGGTGTCGCCGGTATTCTGGACGTAGTGGGGCAGCGTTTTGAGAACGTAGCCTACGTCTCCGGCCTGAAAGTCCATGGTGCGGGCGCGGCCCCCGGTGGCGAAGACGGTCATTCTTCCGGTGCCAGCGATGTAGTACTGCCATTCGTCGGCGTTAGGATGCCAGTGCAGTTCGCGAATGCCGCCGGGATGGACGGTGACGATCGCGGCCGCCATGGTGGTGGAAACTTTGAATTTGCTTGAATCGACGATGCGCACCTCGCCGCCCTTAGTGCGGCGGGTCACCGCCTGCTGGGTGGTACGAAAGGCGAAATCAAGAGGCGATGCGCCCAGCGAGCCGGCGGCTGCTTTCTGATCGTCGGCCAGCGGGCCGGGGACCGGGGCCTGGAAAATGAATTTCTCCCGGCGCGGCATCTTTTGCATGGCTTGCTCACTGACGCCGAAGTTTTTTGAGAGCACGTCATGGGGCGTATGCGCCATCCAATCCGTGAGCAGCACGGTTTCGTATTCAGAGAAGTTGCCGTCATCGAAAACCAACAGAAACTCAGCGCCGTCGGGATTCAGGCCTTGAATGGAATGCGGAATTCCGGTGGGGAAATACCAGAGATCGCCTTCAGTCACGTCACTGACGAAGCTCTTGCCGTCGGCATCGAGCCCGGTGATCCGCGCGTTTCCGTAGAGCATGAAGGCCCATTCGGCAGCCGTATGCCAGTGCAACTCGCGCACGCCCCCCGCCGTCAATCGCATGTCCACGCCGGCAATCGACTTGGAAACCGCTAGCTCCCGCACGGTAACCTCGCGAGACCATCCACCTTCCTGCATGCGCTTGTGCGAGATTCCGAAAGGATATTTGAATGTCTGTACGCCCCCCGCATCGGTCTGTGGCGGTAGGAAAGAATCTGGATTTTGGGCGTCGAGGGGCGCATTGCCTGGGCCGGGGGCGCTGGCGCTCTTATCGCCCTTCGTCGGGTACGGTTTCTGATCCTGTGGATATTGGCCTGCGGCGTCCGCTGCCGACAACATGCCGGCCGCCAGTGCGGCCGAACCGGCTCCCAGGAATCCCCGCCTGGAAAACATATTCTTCAAGGCATCGTTGTCCATAAGCCACCCCTTCGCAATTATGAGCAACCCAAGACGGCCGATTTCGGCTCCCCGTTGCGCAAAACAATACGGCAGCAGCGGTGTAGTGTCAACCGACTGCGAGACTGGCGACCTGAACGCGGTAAAATCGGGTTGAGCTTCACATGCGCATCTCAAGCCGCCGCGGAACTATCGTTTTCTTTCTCTGCCTGGGTGTAGGCCTGGTGGCGCTGGCGGTTGCGCTCAACGTCGGCTGGATCATCCTCAACTGGCGGGAGGGCGTGCTGCTGTTTTTCGGTATCGTGTTTTTTGCTCTGATGATTGCGGGGATGGTAGTGAATACGATTTTCCTGGTGCGCGAACTCCGGCGCAGCGAGCAGCACGACAGTTTCATCAATGCTGTTACCCA
>JBELAE010000407.1:0-4829 GCA_049509155.1 Candidatus Sulfotelmatobacter sp. | reverse complement strand
AACTCACGGCGCTGAGTCCGTCGGCAAATGAGGTGAGCAGGCCGTCGAATTTCTCCTCCAGGGAAGAGAGATGCACGAGGCGAAAGATGCGCCGCACGGAACCAATGAGGGTGCGCGTCCGATAGCGCAGAGCGATCAGGAGCGCCAGTACTCCTCCGAAAATCAAAATCGCCACCCGCAATAGTTCGAGCACCCAATGCGGCGGATGCAACGCCCAAATGGAAAACAAAACCATCCCCACCAGCGCTAACCCATCCAGGACTTTCTCGACCGCCAGCGTTGCCAGGGTGCGGCTGCTTTCGGTGAGCGAGTCCGTTCGCCCCAGCAGAACGCAGCGAGCCAGGTCGCCAGCGCGGCCGGGCAACAGAAAGTTTGCCATATTCCCGATGCCTAGAACCGTCAGGCACACTCCCAGTCCAGGCCGGCGCGCGGGTGGAAAAATCAGTTGCCAGCGCCAGGCCCGCAACGGCAAATTCACAAAAAACACAGTTGCGGGCACCAACAGGAACGGTCCGTTCAGCCGCGCCAGTGCGTTCCAGGATTGTTTAAGGTCGACTTGCCGCAGAAGAATGGCAATACATCCCAGCCCGATGAGAAAGCCCACCACCGCCCACTCGACGCGGAACCTACGTTCCAAAGCGCCGCTCCACTTCCTGCGGCTGTGTGGCGGTGCCGGCGTCTACCTCTGACGTTTCTTCCAGGAAGTAAGTCGGACGCTGCCGCGCAGCCTCCAGCGTTCGCCACAAGTATTCGCCCAGAATCCCCAGCATCATCATCTGAACGCCGCCCAGTACAAGCACAACCACGATCAACGATGCCCAACCCTGCACCGGTGTTCGCGTCATCAGCCGCAAGAAGATGACGACGAGCGCATACGCGAATCCCAGCACGCTGAACAGCATTCCCAGGTACGACATGGCCCGCAAAGGCGCATAAGAGAAAGAGACGAACGCATCGGCGAATGCCTTTAATTTGCGCTTGAATGTCCACTTGGTATCGCCCGCAGCTCGTTTTTCCTTGGTATAAGCGATTTGCGCCGAAGAAAACCCCAGGCGTGCGATTTCTCCGCCGATGCTCGGATTGCTGCCCGCCGACTTCAACAGAGCATCCATCACTTTCCGATCCAGAAGGGCAAAGTCGGAGCCCCGCGGCGGCAGATTCACTTCTCCCAGAAGATTCAGCAAACGGTAGAAGGTGTTCGCCAGAAATAAGTCGGCTCGCGATATACCTTCGCGCTCTTCTCGTACGGCCCACACTACATGATGACCGGCACGCCACAACTCCAGCATCTGCAAAATCAGTTCCGGGGGATCCTGCAAATCAGCGGCGAGGAAGACGGAACACTCCCCGCGCGCCTGGGCCAGACCAGCCAGGATCGCTACGTGACTGCCGCTATTCTTGGCGAGACGGGCGTAGCGCAATCGGGAATCCTGCCGGCAGAACTCCCTCAGCATTTCCGGCGAGCGGTCGGCGGAATGGTCATCGACCAGAATGATTTCCGTGACCAGGGGAGTGAGCCGGTCCGCGAACGAGCACAAACGCTTCACCAGAGCCGGAAGTACAGCCTCTTCGTTAAAGACCGGAATGACGATGCTAAGTTCAGGTCGGCTCATTATGCAGGTGCAAATTCGCTTCTAGTGTAACGGAGTCAGGACGCAAGCGCGCTGGCATTTCTAAGCAGACTCTCCGAACACTTGCGCACCCACTGCCGATCCACGGTCTGGTCCACCCACAGGTTCACGATTCGGCGGGCGAATTTGTCGGCGTTTGGGCAGAGGTCGACAGGCCGGAAGAAATCATTCACAGGCCAATACAAGTTCGAAACGTGAAAACCATCGCGCCGCACGGCCTCGCTGAACTCAACAAGTTTCTCCGGGAAATTCACCAACAAAGAATAACGCCAGCAAACGCCACTCTGGCGCCACTGGCGCAAACATTGCCAATCTCCCTCGGCCAAGATTTCCTCGTACTGCTGCGCGTTCTGATAACGATGCTGCAGCACTTGCTGCAATCGTGCCCATGCGGCCACGAGCGCCGCGGGATTCTTCATTCGGCGAAGGTAGAGCGCTTGAAACGCCGGCTGCAATTCGAGAAACACGCTGGAAACTTCTTTAATCGCCCGAATCCGCAACAACCCCACCAGCGAGTGGTGAAGGTTGCGATAGCTGAGCGCGAGCGATCTGGCTTGTCCCGCGTCGATTTCCTCTGGCAATGGATCAGCCTCCGCCAATTCCGCGCAGACCGGCGCCAGTCTTGGAGACCGGATCACCAACGCTCCGCCTCCACATTCCAAAATCTTGGTCGGGTTGAAGCTATACACCGAGAGATCGCTGACTGAACCTGCAGCCGCACCATCCGGCAAACGAGCACCCAGAGCCTGAGCGAGATCCTCGATAAGAAGAATGTTCTTGGTCTCGCACCATGTGGCGAGAGGACGTAAGTCCGCAGTCTGCCCAAATAGATGAATGAAAACTACAGCACAGGTTTGCGGAGTCCAGCGTTCCCGAATGCTCTCCAGCGTCGGCATCCCCGTGCCGGGATCTACGTCCGCGAATCGCGGCGTAACTCCAGCCAGCAGCGCGGCATTCGCAGGCGTGGCGCAGGAGATCGAAGGCAGAATCACTTCGGCTTGGAGAGCTTCCGCATCGATCGACTTTCTGGCGACGCTATAAGCCCGATAGAGCGCAGTGGCAGCTCTTCCATACCACTCAATCGCCGCGCCACCGGTTTCGCGCAGCAGGTCGGCCTCGACCGGCAGAAGGATCTCGTTCGTTTCCGCTTTTTCGAGCAGTGAACTCATGCCCTCAGCCTTTGTTGAAGTCCTCTCCATCGCTTCGCCGCTTCCGAGATGGTCACCCACTCAACTTCGTGGCCCATGCGCCGCAGGCTGTCCGCGATGGCGACGAGATTTCTACAGAGTGCTTGCATCGAGCGCGAGTAAAGCGCATCGCCCCCTTGAGTGGCGAGTACTTCGTCGGGATGAAAGATCATGACCCAGATATTCAAATCAGCTGACGAAACGTTGCCAGCATTCTCCCAGTTCTTCAGAGCGTTTGCAAAGAGATGCGGATGCACTGCCGGATTCATATACCGGACTCGCGGCGCATCGTCGTGCGGGCCCACCAACTGCCAGGTGTTCATGGGGAGTTCGAGAAGCGACCGCTCCGGGCCAGGCTTGCATAAGTCATCCGCGTCAGGGAAGTAGGGATGGTTCGGAGCGCCCGTCCAGTTCATCGGATGCCCCTGCGGCCCGGTGCGTCCGGGAATCGCGGTCGAATCGCAGAGGAATCCCAGGCGCTCGACAGTGGCATAGGTTTCGGGAGTGTGCCAGCCCTCGCCATTGCGGAAAGCAGTCGGAGCGAGGATTGTCTTTAAGATGCTCCACAGACGCTCGAGTTCATCCTGCGCTTGCATGGGGTCGGTGATGATAACTGCAGCGTCTTCTGGTTTTTCCTGACGATATAGATGCGGATGCCAGGCCACTTCATCGCCGGCTTTTTTCACTTTCGTCCAGAAGGTCTCGTATGTTTCCAGTAGATAGGCAGCGTTTCCGAGGATGCTTTCCAGTTGGCCATCCGCCCGTACAAACCACGTCATAGGCACCGGTCCCGGCGTGCCGGCGACGCCTGACAATACTTCCGGCAGGCGCTGCACCTGCTCCAGGCCTGCCCACTCCAACGATTGCCGGTTGGGAATTCTGCCATTCAGGCCATCGGGATCGGTATCCAGCGTCAAACACAGCAAGTGCCTCTTCACTTACTAAACTCCTCCAGATCGAGCGCTCTGTTCGTGTTCACGAGTCACGAGTGCGCCAACTCCCGGAACTCCACTAACTCCGCAGCGTGGCGCGTCGAGCCATCGGCATAATGGATCGAAATCTCGCGGCAGCCGCGGTCGGCGCGTTCGACAGCTTCCGGCAAAGTTTCACCGACGGCAACCAGAAATCCGGCGCGGTCCGAAGTGCTGCGCAGCGGGCGGATCTCGTCGCCGGGTTGCGTTGTGACGCCCACATCCAACAGCCTGCCGTCTACGGCAAGTGTCTCGGGAACCCTCACCCGTTCCACGATGCCCGGAGGAAACACCAGGAAGCGGTAGTCCGCTCCTCGCCGGAGCATCGGCTCAAACTGGCTCGGCGGCAATCCGCACGCCATGCGGCAGGCTTCGACGAACTCATTCACTCCGCTGACATGGTGCGCAATCTGCGGAGTGTGCCCGCCCCCACAGCGTGCTCCGAGTTCGAAGAGCACCGGACCTTGATCGGTATAACCGAATTCAATGTGAGCAACGCCCTGCGTGATTCCCAAAGCGCTCACCGCGTGATGGCACATGTCGGCGACGGTCGATTCCTGCGCCGCCGCAAGTTGTGCCGGGTACTGGACGCTGACGTCCACGCGATAAGGAAGCAGCGACTTTATCTTCTGTCCGATGCACAGTAGAGAAGTTCTGCCGTTCCAGATGAGCACCTCGGCACTGTGCTCGCTGCCCTCGACGCAGTGTTCAACTACCACCGCTGAATTGGCGAGCCCGCCAGCCCGAGCCGCAGAGAAAGCATTTGCAACATCCTCTACGCGCTCGACGCGCGTTACCCCGCGAGAACCACCGAAGCTCCGGTCGGGCTTGAAAATCAGAGGGAATCGTCCGAGTCTGCCGGCGGCGAGATGGGCTTCCTCGAGCGTGTCTACAACTTCGAACCCCGTGGAATACTTCCTAATGCCCTGCCAGTGGCGGCGCATTGCGGCTTTGCTGGTGGCATTCGCTGCGGCTTCCTCCGAGATCGAAGGCAAGCCGAGCCGAGCCGCGATGTTTGCGGCAGCACGAACGCCGACCTC